>CAYYET010000045.1:0-2322 GCA_964471075.1 uncultured Bdellovibrionales bacterium | reverse complement strand
TCGGCAGAATCTGTCCAAGCGCTCGTTCAGTCTGAGCCTTTTCAGAAGATCGTGACGGGAGCTCTTGAGAGAGAATTTTCTGGCGTTCGTGCAACGAGAGCAAACGAGTATGTAAGACTAGGGATTATATCAAGAGAAAAGGCTGATCAACTCTTATCTCGCTTGCAAGCAAAATAAAGTATTACACCACAAAACACCCCTTATTTCAGGGGTGTTTTGTTTTGAGGCTGAGGGAGCGATTGTGGTATACTAGGGGCATTACTGAAAAAAAACTAATATGGGACGAAAGAAAAAGGCTGCTAAGGAAGCAGAGGAGAGCGGTTTGAATTGGGAAGAAATACTGCACAGTGATGCTAAACGGAGCATTGCCGCGGTAGTCTTGTTTGTTTTGGCGATTGTCTTTCTCTTAGGATTTTTTGATGCGGCTGGAGTATTAGGGGAATGGCTTGATAAAGGCTTAGGCATGCTTCTTGGTCTTGGAAAATGGCTTCTGCCCCTGGTGCTTTTGGCAGCAGCGCTCATGTTTCTCAAGCGGCGTACCACTACCTTGGCTGATGCGGTAAAGTTTATTGGACTGGTTCTTGGTTTTTCTTCGCTCCTTGGGCTGCTTCATCTGTACAGCGGGGACACAACCAAAGAAATGCTGAAAGTAGCCGGTGAGGGAAGCGGTGGAGGCTATATTGGTTTTGGAGTAGCGTACGTACTAGGAAATTTCACCGGAAAGATTGCTGGGACCATCATTGCCCTGGCGCTTTTCATGGTTGGCATGATTGCTGCTTTTAATATGTCGCTTATTCATACGTTTGAGAGGTTGATGCAGCGCTTCAAAAAAGAAGAAGGTCAAGATCAGGAGGAAGAACTATCGGAATCTGGAAAGGAAGAGGAAGCTTCTCCTTCAGCGCTCCTTTCCTCACCATTGGCTGACGAAGAAGAAGTGAAAGAAGAAGCTCCTTTAGAAGATTTAGCACATAACAATATTGGAGCCATTACCTTTCAGGGAGAGGAAGAAAAACCGCAAGAGCCAGATGATTCAGAAGAGGAGACAGTTATGGTGCCGGCGTTTATTCGTCCCAAGCGCGTGCGGCGGAGCTATAAATGGGAATTGCCGCCAGCAGATCTCTTGGAGTCAACGAGCGGTCAGGCCATGGGTGGTGATACAGAACGGAACAAGCATATTATTCAGAGTACGCTGAAGCATTTTGGTATTGAAGTAGAGCCAGGAGAAGTGCGTATTGGTCCTACCGTGACGCAGTATACGTTCCGCCCGGCTTTTGGAGTGAAGTTGTCTCGGATTACCACGCTCAATAGTGACTTGGCACTGGCACTGGCTGCGAAGTCTGTTCGTATTGAAGCGCCTATTCCTGGACAGTCTCTTATTGGTATCGAGGTACCGAATCAGTCAGTGGCCACGGTGCGCTTGAAGGCCGTTCTTGAAAGTGAAGAGTGGAAGAGGCGACGCTCTGACTTGACGGTAGTGCTCGGAGAGGATGTGGCTGGTAAGCATATGCTCGCTGATCTGGCCAAGATGCCTCACATTCTTATAGCTGGTCGTACTGGTTCGGGTAAGAGCGTGTGTATGAATACGTTCCTTCTGTCACTGCTCTATCAGAATTCGCCTGAGGATATGCAACTTATTCTCGTGGATCCAAAACGTGTTTCATTCTCTCGTTACCGAGGCATTCCTCACTTGAAAACCGATGTTATTGTGGAAAACAAAAAGGTAGTGAATGTACTTCGATGGGCCGCTTCGCAAATGGATCATCGGTACAAAGTTTTGGAAGAGGCTCGGGTCCAGGATATTCAGGCCTATCATGAACTGACGGCTCGTGGTGAAAAACGTAAAGTAGTGGATGCAGCGACGGGAAGAGTGACCGATGAGCCATATCCACCGATGCCCTATATTGTCATCATGATTGATGAAATGGCTGATCTGATGGCAACCCATGGTAAAGAAGTGGAAGTACTTATTGTTCGCTTGGCTTCGCTTTCACGTGCGGTTGGTATTCATTTGGTGTTGGCCACTCAGCGTCCAGAAGCCACTGTCATTACTGGTCTCATCAAAGCCAACATCCCGGCTCGTATTTCTTTCCAGTTGAAGAGTCAGATCGACTCTCGTACCATTCTTGATACTGGCGGTGCAGAAAAACTTTTGGGCAATGGTGACATGCTGTATTCAGCAGCGGATGGTAAGGAAATGAAGCGTATTCAGGGTGTGTTTGTTTCGGATGATGAAGTGAAACGAGTAACAACCTTTTTGGAACAGCAGAAACAAGATTTGGGTGAGGATGAGATTGGTGAAGACTTTGGCGATAGTCCGGAAGG
>CAYYET010000044.1:0-8456 GCA_964471075.1 uncultured Bdellovibrionales bacterium | reverse complement strand
GAGTGCGTCTCACGGTATCGTGGGGGGAAGGAGGGGATGATCAAACAGTAGTTATTTTTGGAAATTTCTCACCCAAAGGAGTAGAAACTTCAGGCGGTGGCGGAGTGTTGTCTATTAATGTTTTGAATGGAAGTGGAGCAGGAGTCAGTGGAGCGGATGTTCATGTGGTCAATGCTAGTTCGGGAATTGACTTTACGGGATCAACTGATTCTACTGGGAATCTCATGCTTCCTGGCGCGCCCGCTGGAACAGAAAATTACACGATTAGTACTTCAAAGAGTGGGTATTATGGAGCGACTACGTATCCTCAGTATCCTACCTCTCCCTTTCATCCCGTAGATGTCCATGCTTCAGTAGTAGCAGGGGTACTCAATCAGAAAACGATTGTTATGGATCAGTCCTCAGATATTACTCTGACTACACAAGATCCTTTTGGTACAGCTATTCCTAGTATCAGTTACACCATAAGTGGCGGGCGTAATCTAGGGTATGATGGATCAGGAGTAACTGTCTATGGTTTTTCTGGTTCTGGCAGTACGAATAGTTCTGGCCAAGCGAGCTATCCTGCTGAGAGTTATGGTCCTTACACGGTAGGGGTTACCAGTACCGCGTATGATTTTTATGAACTCGTTCCTGGCGGGACGACGGCGAATACCTTTACGGCAGTAGCGGGAACTACCTCTCCTGTTGCGGTGGTTCTTTTGGATAAAAATATTGGCTCTCTAAAAGTAAAAGTGCAAAATCAAGCTGATAGTACTGTTCTTTCTGGAGCCAGTGTTCATGTAACGAATAGCGGACTTGCGTACGATGCAACAGTAACTACGGATCAGTATGGGTATGCTTACTTTCCAACGGCTTTACCTGCATTAGTAGCGGGTACGTATGATATCACAGTGTCCCTTTCTGGATATGCTGATAAAAATGACACTGCTACGGTCAGTGGAACGCTTCAAACCAAAACCATTAGTCTGACTGCAAACTAATAGTGTATGAAAGATTTTTTCTCCACATCACTTAGGGCCATGACTCTTATTGAGACGCTGGTGGCTATTGGAGTAGCTCTCATTGCTATGGAAGGATTTACTTTCTTGTTTTTAAAGACCTGGGATACCAATAAATTCGTTTTGGAAGAGGGCTTGGCTTCAGCAGCCGCTTCTCGAGCGACTAATAAAATTGTCATTCAACTTCGAGCAGTGCAGCAGGCAGACAATGGAGATTATCCCATCGAATCAGCTGATGACTTTGATCTCGTGTTTTATTGCGATGTCGATGATGATGGAGTAGTAGAAAAAGTGCACTACTTTTTGGATCAGGCGAATGATCAGCTGAAGATGGGAGTAAGCAATCCGTTGGCTACTGATCCTATTACCTATCCTTCCTCGGATAGTACGGTGACAGTTGTGACCAATTATGTGGTCAATGATACTGATAATCCTATCTTTTATTACTATAATGACGATTATCCGGGCGATACAGTCAATAATCCCTTGAGTACCCCAACCAATGTGGGGGATATTCAAATGGTTCAGGTGCATCTCTACGTTAATATTAATCCGGTACATGCACCAGATAATATCAATATTGAGTCATTCGTTGATCTTCGTAATCTTCATGACTATGAATAAACTTCCAGTAGCACTTCGCGGTTCGGTCTTGGCTTATGGCTTGGTGATCATGTTCATGGTTTCCATTATTTTGACGTCTATTATTAGCTTCGTCGCTTCGCAGACAAAATATGCGCTTCAGGTTCATGCTCGTGAACAGGCATTTCAGATAGCAGAGTCAGGTATCCATTTCTATCGTTGGTATCTCGCTCATCAGGTAGAGGGCAGAACTGCTCAACAGGTTGCCAATTTTTGGAAAACAGGAAATCCTTATGGAGTAGGAACACCCTATGAAGTGGAGTATCAAGATCCAGGGGGTTCGGCGATTGGTAAATACAAGATTGAAGTGACGCCACCGGAAGAAGGATCCACCATCGTTACCGTGAAATCAACCGCTTGGACGTATCGTTATCCTGATATGACTCGGGTGATTCAGGTGCGTTTTCGTCGACCGTCCTGGAGTGAGAGTGCCGTGTTAGCCAACGATGTTATGCGCTTCGGAACGGGTACAGAAGTGTATGGCAAGATTCATTCCAACAACGGTATCCGTTTTGATGGTTTGGCGCATAATATTGTGACGAGTTCCTTATCAAAATATGACGACCCGGATCATAGTGGAGGTAATGAGTTTGCGGTTCATACCCATGTATCCCCAACGGATCCTTTGCCACCAGCAGCGGTCCCTAATCGACCTGATGTCTTTGAGGCTGGACGATCCTTTCCTGAAGTCACCGTGGATTTTAACGGAGTTTTAGGAGACCTAAGTGTCATGAAATCAGCTGCTCAGGCAACCTCTTCATATTTTCTTCCGAGTGGTACCAGTGCAGCAGGCAGACAGATCACCCTCAAGACCAACGGTACCTATGATGTTTGCAAAGTGAATCAGGTGAATTCTGGCTACTCAATAACCAAGTATGCCAGAAACTCTGGTGGAGGTACCTGTTCTACCTGTACAGGAAACTGTGCAGCTACTAACTATTCTATTCCGGACAATGGAGTGATTTATGTGGAAGGTGATACCTGGGTGAGTGGCACTATCAATGATCGCAAGGTAACTATCGTAGCAGCGAACCTGATTGGAGGGTCAGCTCCCTCCCTCTACATCTTAAATGACATCCGCTACACCAATACTGATGGTCGAGACATCCTTGGTCTTATTGGGCAAAATAATATTGAGGTGGCCTACGCGAGTGAAAATGATCTTCGTATTGATGGGGCCCTGCTTGCGCAACAGGGTCGAGTAGGACGGGAACATTATTTGGACAAAGGATTATCACCAGATTCTAAAACCGTGATCACTGTCAATGGAGCTATAGCGACCAATCAACGCTACGGTTTTGCGTGGACCGACGGTACTGGCTATCAGACTCGAAATTTGTACTACGATAATAATCTCTTGTACTATCCGCCACCGTATTTTCCTACCGGAACGCAGTATGAAATGGATCTCTGGCAAGAAGAGTAAGTTTTTTCTAAAACCATGAGTGAAGTATGGTATCATAAAGAAAAAGAAAAACCAAAGAATGAGCTTGTTACGTAAAAAAATTTTTGATTTGTTTCCGAGTTCTTTCGGTCTTGATTTGAGCGATCTCTCTATCAAGGCTGTTTGGCTTGATCGCTCAGGAGTTCGTGATTCCGTGGCCAGTTTTGGCTCTATTCCTTTGGCGCTAGGTAATGTAGTAGACGGAGAAATCATGAATCCAGAGGCCGTCAAGACTGCTATCGTGAATCTTTTGGAAAAAGCGGGTCCTAAAAAAATAAAAACTCGTCAGGTGATATGTTCTTTCCCTGAAACCAAGGCTTTTCTTCGAATTATTTCTCTTCCCAAAATGGATCATGAAGAAGTAAAGGAAGCGATTAAGTGGGAAATCGAGGCAAATATTCCTTTGACGCTCGATCAAGTCTATTATGATTGGCAGATTCTGGATCTCAACCTTACCCAAGAAAACGGGAAAATGAGCGTCTTGGTGGTAGCTGTAGCTCGTAGCGTGGTGGACCAGTTTGTGGAGGTGTTGGAGAGCGCTGGTCTTGAAGTGATTGGACTCGAAACAGAATCCATTGCTCAGGCACGCAGTTTGCTTCCAGAAAAGAACGAACAGAGTACGACGCTGATTGTAGATATTGGTGACCGGCGAACAAGTTTCTTGGTCGCTATTGGTAGTACGCCCTGTTTTACTTCTAGTGTGCCGCTTTCTTCTCAGATGATAACAGAAGCGATTTCTAAATCTCTGAAGATTTCCTTTGATGAAGCGGAGACGATGAAGATTAAGCATGGTTTGGGTTCTATGGCGCTTCAGAGTCCAGTTTTTAAAGCGGCGGAACCAGTATTGGAAAGTATGGCGCGTGAAATAGAGCGTTCTATCGATTTCTATCTGAACAATCTGAAATATTCCAAAACAGTGGACACAATCGTGCTGTGCGGTGGAGGGTCAAACATGAATGGCTTTCTTCCGTATTTAGCGAAGCGATTGGGTCGTTCAGTAGAGTTTGGTAACCCTTGGGTCAATGTGAATTTAGGTCGAGAAATCCCCATTATTGATCGGAGACATTCTGTGCAGTATTCGACTGCTATTGGATTGGCGCTTCGTGGCTTGGATGAATATGAAGACTTTGCTTAACCTCCTTCCGGAGGACAAAAAAGATTTAGTGCAAAACCGCCTCCGTTCGCGTTTTTTGCTGTGGCAACTTTTCTTGTTTTTTGTGCTGGAAGTTTTCTATTTTCTGGCCCTAGTAAGTATGTATCTTATTTTGAATTTTCAGCTGGGAAGTCTCCAATCAATTGCTGATAATGCTCGTACTTCTTCCCAGGGCGAAGAAAAGCGTCTAATCACTTATGAAGAAAAATTTCAAGAAGTGAATAAGAAGATAGATCTTATTGGAAGCGTTGATCGCTCTCACGTCTATTTTTCGCAAGTATTTCATCTTTTGGATGCTCTGACCCCGAATGGTATTACCGTGGATCATATGAGTACCAAAGATTACACCGTGTCACTGTTCGGTCGGGCGAACAAGCGTGAAGATCTTCTTTCGTTTAATGAACGACTCAAAGGAGCGCCCGAGTGTATTACTGATGTTACTATTCCGCTCTCTAATCTTTTCTCCCAGGAACAAATAGATTTTCAAGTAGATTTCACGCTGAAGCCCGATTGTCTCAAAAAAGACCCTTTATGAAAGAATTTTTCCAAAAATATCGCTCCTTGCTTCCTCTCTTTACGACGCTTTCTTTGTTGACGGCAATGGGTTTGATGGTGTGGTTTGGTATTGTTCCCTTTCACGAAATGATTGTTGAGAAAGCGGATGGTATTCAAGAATATTATGCTACTCGAGAAAATCGTGAAGAACAAATGAAAAAACTTCCGGAACTCGAAAGCCAGTTTGTTACTATTGAAAAAGATGAAGATACCCTGGATATTCTTCTTTCTGAAGAGGGTATTGTTGATTTTATTAAAACCCTAGAGGGTCTGGCCGCGGAAACTCATGTCACAGTGGCTATCCGTGCGGCTAATAGCAATGTTATTGATGAAAAGAAAAATTTGAAAACACCCGTCAAGAAAGGAGCGACCACAGATACTTCTGACAGCACAAAAACAGCTACGATTATTGATACGGTTCCAATCGATCGATTTGTGCATATCTCGGTGACAGTTCAGGGAGAATATAAGGATATCGTAGCGTTTCTTCATAAGATGGAAACACTTCCGTTTGGACTTGATGTATTGTCACTCAGTATGAAAGTCAGGAACCCTGAAGAAAAAGTAGAACGCCCTGACAACCCAGGTCGGAACCCTTTCCTTATTCTGTCTGGTAATGATACCGGTGCTCAGGAACAGACTGAAGCACAGGCTCCTGCAGCGCCTCAGGGAAGTGTCGAAGCCTCTTTTGATACTATCGTGTATCTGAACAAGTAAACGCTATGAAAAAACCTTCTTTTGATACTCTGAAAAAACTTTTCTCCTGGAAACGGATCATGGCGTTTTGGTATCGTCATTATAAGATCATGTTTTTTGGAGGCTTTGTGGCCGTGTTTTTTATGGCTGGGTATCTTTGGTACACCAATCTCTATCGGTATCATTGGAGCGCTGAACAGAAAAAGGCGTTTATTGACACTCATTATCGAGCGACTGCTTTTAAAGAAAAGGCCTTTGATCAGCTTGTTTCCGCTTTAAAAGATCGGGCGCTTCGTCATCAAAAATCCTTTCCGTTGACTCGAGACATTTTTTCAGGAAAAAGTCTCTAAGGTTCTCTTGACGCAACCCTTCTTTTACGGTACAGTATTCAGGTTATGAATACTCTTCCCCGTAAGCAGACATTTCAAACATTATTTCCGCAGACACCTGCGTTTCGCCTCAAACAAATGGAAGAGGCGCTCTTTTCACCTGTCTTTAAAAGTTTTACTGAAGTTTCCAATATTCCTCAAGCCATGCGAGAAGTTTTAGCGAAAGAACTCCCGTGGCTGGCTGTCAAAGAGGTACAGGTATTAGAAAGTACCAAAAAAGATACCTATAAGGCGGTGGTGGAAGTGGAAGGGGGAAAACGAGTAGAAACGGTCCTTATGAAAAACGCTCGAGGCCACTTTACGGTGTGTATATCGTCTCAAGTGGGCTGTGCTATGGCCTGTACTTTTTGTGCCACGGGAAAGATGGGCTTTACCCGTAATCTCACGGCTGATGAGATTGTGGACCAGGTCAGATTTTGGAATCAGTTTCTGGAAGCAAGAAAAGATCTCTCTGGCCGTATCAGCAATATTGTATTCATGGGCATGGGTGAGCCGCTTGCTAATTATGACAATGTCAAAGAAACGCTACGTCTCCTTCTCACCTATACCGATCTGGGACCGACTCGTATTACTGTTTCTACAGTAGGATTATTGCCTATGCTTCAGAAACTTTTGAAGGATGAAACATGGCCGCCAGTAAGGCTGGCAGTGTCGCTTCATAGCGCTGATTCGGAAACACGAAAACGTATTATGCCAAGTTCCTACGATGGTTTTCTGGATAAACTGGCAGAATGGGCCAATGAATATTTTCAGAAATTTGAGAGTCGGCGCCGCCATCTTACTTTTGAATATGTGATGCTTTCAAAGGTCAATGATACATCCATGCATGCACAGGCGCTTATTCGTTTTGCTCGACGCGTAGGAAAAGTACGTATTAATCTCATCCCGTATAATTTTACCGGGAGCGTTTATCGAGATAGTTTGCCGGGGGATTTTGATCGTTTCGAGCAGGAGCTGGAAGCTGCCGGAGTAATCGTGACCCGTCGCCGGACGATGGGTGATGATATCGCTGCGGCCTGTGGACAGTTGATCGTAGAAAAAAATAAGGCAGAATAAAGCCTATGGCTGAAACATTTTTTATCAAAACTTTTGGTTGTCAGCAAAACGTAGCAGACTCAGAACGGATTGAGAGTCTGTATCTTTCACGCGGCTTTGAAAAGGCAGCTACTCAAGAAGAAGCGGATGTGCTTATTTTGAATACCTGTGTCATTCGAGATAAAGCAGAGGAGCGCGTGTATGGCCTGGTGAAAAGTCTTCAGGAAAGGCTGGGCGAGCAGTCGCCGCGTATCGTAGTGACTGGTTGTCTGATTGGCGCCGCCGCCCGAGAGCCTTCTGGGAAGATGATGAAGCGGTTAACTAGTCGCCTCTCTGGAGCAGAATTTTTACCGATGGAAGAAGTAGGATTTGAACATGTGCCCATGCGCACACCCGGAAAATCAGCTTCCATTGTTATTTCTAATGGTTGCAATAACTACTGTGCGTTTTGTATTGTGCCGTTCTCACGAGGGAAGGAGCGCTCCCGTTCTTTTGAGGAAATCCTGGCCGAAGCGAAGCAGGTAGTAGCGGGAGGATATGAAGAGATCGTGCTTTTAGGACAGAACGTTAATTCCTATGGCGCTGATTTTTTAATGGAAAAGATCAAAGAAGGAGAGGAGTATGTGCTGCCAACTGGTAAGCGAGTGAAACCGGTCATGGTAAAGCACCTGAATCGCCATCGTATTCCTACGCTCTTTCCTTATTTACTCGAGAGTATTGCAGAAATTCCTGGAGTGAAAAAGGTTTCCTTTATTTCTTCGAATCCTTGGGATTTTTCTTCAGAACTGATCGATGTTATGGCGCAGCATAAGAATATTGATCGCGTACTCCATCTACCGGTGCAGTCGGGGAGCAATGATATTCTGAAACGAATGAATCGTTGGTATACCAGAGAAGAATATTTGGAACTGATTGATCGAATTCGTGCCAAGGTGCCAGAGATAGTATTGACCACCGACATCATCGTAGGTTTTCCTGGAGAAACGAGAAAGGATTTTGAGGAGTCGCTGGATCTGGTAAAACGAGTTGATTTTGCTAAAACGTTTATTGCCTGGTTCTCTCCGCGTCCCGGTACGGCAGCTGCTAAAGGTATGGCGGATGATATCCCTATTGAGGAGAAACAACGACGCTTCCACGAACTTGATGCAGTAGCTTTTAAAGGAAAAAAGGCTTTTTAAAGCCATAGAATATCACATTTCTCTTGACAGGAAGGTGGTTTAGGTGTAGAATAAGACCAAGTAGTTGCTTGGCAATTACGAGTACCCGAAGTTCCTTTGTGCATCTCATGGAGGTGAGTATGAGCTTCCCGTCTGATCCCAAAGAATTCGAGGCGTCTTGTCTTCAACGTCGAGCCACTGGTCTCGCTCTCCTGGCTGGTGCTGCCCTGGTGATTCTGGCCATCAGTCTCGTGGTTCTGGAGTCGCTCAAGGCGCTGGTGGCGTGGCTCTCGTAAGAGTCGAGCTGTCTCCTTGTTTCGCCGTCAGGTCCCTTGCGATCTGGCGGTTTTTCTTTTTTCCAAAAGCTGTTAATATGTAAGTAGA
>CAYYET010000043.1:0-8633 GCA_964471075.1 uncultured Bdellovibrionales bacterium | reverse complement strand
TTGCGGGAACTAGCACCTCAAGCTAGCGCGTATACCAATTCCGCCACCTGGGCATGTGCTTTTATTCTTTCTTCTAGCCCACCAATTCCGGCTGTCTATCTGGGCATGTACTCCTCCTTTATTTCACTGACCTATCCACTCTAGCAATTCTCTTTCTCCCATGCAATAGAAAGAGAGGCCTGGGTTAGGCCTCTGTTTTCTCTGTTTCAGTCGTTTCTTCTGCTACGGGTGTCGGTTCAGCCTGTTTCACCGCTTTCGGACGCAATCGTTCTTTTACTGAGACCTCCTTAAGCTTCTTACTCAAAACCTTGGCTGACTTATCACGTACAAAGTAGAGCTTGGCGCGACGAGCGGTAGTGCGCTTTACGAACTCAATCTTCTGAATCTGAGCGGAAGAAAGTGGGAGAATAAGCTCGACACCAATACCGTCAGAAACCTTACGGATCGTAATAGTGCGGGAAGCGCTCTGACCACCCTTGATAGCAATAATAGTCCCTTGGAACATCTGGGTGCGTTCCTTGGAACCTTCTTTAATCTTCCGATACACCTTGATCACATCACCGGCACGCAATTCCGGGATGTCAGTTAATGGCTTCCGTTGGCCTAAATTAAAGGAAATAAGCTTCTGATGCATACGTGTTTCGTTATACTTGGCTTCACTCGCTCCATAAAGACTCGAGTGAAAAAAAGAAAACCTCTTAAAAAAGGCTTTTCAAGGCCTCATCATCATAGCTTGAGATGAGCGTTTCGTCAACACCCATAAGGACAGCACGGAAATCCTGTGGGAGAGAGGAAGAAAACTGATAGGTTTCCCCAAAGAGAGAGAAGGAGAGCGAAGCAGCGTGGAGTAACTGACGTTTAGGAAAAAGAAGCTTTTTTCGTTTCACATCCCGAAAAGCATACAGGCGATCACCAACCACCGGATGACCCAAGAAAGCCATGTGTACCCGAATCTGATGGGTTCGCCCTGTCTCGGGCATCACTTGTACCAAATCATATTCCTCGTAGCGAGTGAGTACTCGATAGGAAGTAAGAGCGGTTCGTACGTTTCCAGGAAGAGTTTCAGAAGCAGTTTCTGGATCAACAGCACGTCGTTTTAATTCCCCTGGTCTTCGAATCAAAGAAGCCTTGACTTCACCTTCTAATTGAGTAAGGTGTCCATACAGAAGTGCGGCATAGGTTTTTTTTACTCTTCGTTCCTGAAATGCTTTTTTTAATTCCTCAAAACTTTTTTGATGTTTTGCAATGATAAGTAGTCCTGAGGTATCTCGATCTAATCGATGGACGATACCTGGTCGCAATGGATCTTCTCCAACATTGACTATGTCAGGATAGCGCTGCCCCAGCCATGCCGTTACTGTGGGTTTTGGATGAGTGTTACTCTGATGCACTTCAATACCAGCTGGTTTTTCAATGACCAGAAAATCACTATTCTCGAAAAGCACTGGGATTTCTGGTACAGGAAGAGTTATAAAGTTATGGCTTTTTTTAGCCAAAATATCAACAGGAAAAGTCACGATATCATGAGAAGAAACGATTGTCTTCGCAGTAACCACCTTTCCATTGAGTACAATTTTTCCTTCTTTGATCCACTCCGACCCTTGGGTTCGAGAAGGAATAGGTTGGTCCGGAAATTGTTTTTGAAAAAGTTCTACAAGCGCCACATCAAAACGCTTCTCATGAAGAGAGCGTGGGATTTCTATAGATACTAATGGTAGGGAAGAAAAAGAATTCATAGGGCCTCTCTATTTTCGTAGCGTGTTTTCGATTATAATGCAAGTATTATCCTATAAAAGAGAGTATGCGCATTGCGTTCTTTGAAGCGACAGAGCAGGACGAAGAATATTTACGGAACAAATTCACCAGTCACGAACTTCTTTTTTTTCGTGATCCGTTGACCGAAAAAAATGTAGTGGATGCCGCTTCTTGTGAAGTCATTTCCATTTTTATTTATTCTTCCCTTACCAAGACCGTTCTGGCACAGCTACCTAAAGTACAACTGATCACTACACGCTCGACTGGTTTTGATCATATTGATATAGCTACCTGTAACGAGCGCAAGATCCTGGTAGCCAATGTTCCCTACTATGGTGAAAATACCGTAGCCGAACATACGTTTGCTCTGATTCTTGCCCTTTCTCGCAATGTCCATAAATCCTACGCCCGAGGACAAAAAGGTGACTTCTCCATTGAAGGCCTCATGGGGTTTGATCTCAAAGACAAGACTTTGGGCGTGGTGGGTACCGGGCATATTGGTCTCCATGTCATTCGTATTGCTAAAGGCTTCGGCATGCACGTTCTCGCCTTTGATATGAAGCAAAATACCTTCCTGGCTGAAGTCCTTCATTATCAATACGCCCCTCTAGAAACCGTTCTTTCTCAGTCAGATATTGTTACCCTCCATGTACCTTACAATGAGCATACCCACCACCTCATTAATCGAGAAAGTATCAAGAAATGTAAACCAGGAACTCTTCTTATCAATACCGCTCGTGGAGGAATAGTCGAGAACGAAGCTCTCATTGAGGCCCTAGATCAGGGTATCTTAGGAGGAGCCGGCCTCGATGTCTTAGAGGGTGAAGAATCCATTAAAGAAGAGAATCAGTGTCTCCATACAGACTGTCCCGCTGACGCTCCAGAAGAGCAGGGGAATAAGAATCTCTTGGCTCGAGAGAATGTTGTTTTTACCCCTCATATTGGCTTTTACAGCATTGAAGCTCTAGAACGTATCCTAGACACCACGGTAGAAAATATCGAGCATTTTGAACAAAAAAAAGGAGTTTTTCAGGTTCCAGGAAACACCTTTTAACTCTTTTTTTATCACTTCAAAGAATGCGAAAAACTCCCTTCGAAAAGAGGGGATTTTTATTACACCACAAAAGAATTCATTGTGTCCAAAAAGTGAAATTATACACTATATATAGTTGAAATTATCTTTTTTTAAGAAAAATGAGGGTCTTTTTTTCGCTCTAAAAGCGGATATTTGACAGGCTATTTTGGAGACCCTATTATAGGAAAGCGACCGAGGTCGCACTAATCATCTTTACACAAAAATTATGTATCAAGAGAACTGTTGTGGTGGCGGTTGCTGCCAAGAAGAAATGAGTCATGATCTCGGGTTTTTCCCGGTCATCGGCAAGGTAGTTCCAAACCTCGAGTTTGACTACTATCACAAAGAATCATTCCATAAAGCTCACTTCTCCGACTACCGAGGAAAATGGGCTGTTATCTTTTTTTATCCCGCAGACTTTACCTTCATCTGCCCGACCGAACTCGAAGAAATGCAGGCCAACTATGCGAAATTTCAAGAGTTGGGAGCTGAAGTTCTCTCTGTCTCTACGGACACGAAATTCACTCACAAAGCGTGGCACGATCATTCTCCAGCTATCAAAAAACTCGAGTACCCCATGGTTGCCGATCCTGCTGCAGATATCGCCAAAACCTTTGGTGTCTATATAGAAGAAGGGGAGGATAAAGGCCTCGCTCTTCGGGGAAGTTTCATTATCGATCCAGATGGCGTACTGCAGGCCTATGAAGTACATGCCAATAATGTCGGTCGTAGCGCTGACGAACTGCTCCGTAAATTAGAGGCTGCTATCTTCGTACGCGAACACCACGGAGAAGTTTGTCCCGCTAACTGGAAGAAGGGTGGCAAGACCCTGAAGCCAGGCATTGATCTGGTAGGCAAAATCTAAAACACAAACGTATGACTACCTCCTACAGCGCACAAAGTTTTCAACACCTCCTCGGGCTTCCTGGATTCTCTGACACACTCCTCAGTAATCACTTCACCCTCTATGAAGGATATGTGAAGAATACCAATGCTCTCCTAGAACTCTTGGCTACCAAAGAAGCTGGCACTCCTGAATATGCCGAACTACGCCGACGTTTTGGATGGGAATGGAATGGTATGCGACTTCATGAGCTCTACTTCGAAAATATGAGCAAAGAACCAAAAGTTCTTTCTGATGGAGCGCTCAAACAAAAGATTGAAGCTACCTATGGAAGCATGGAGGCCTGGCAAAAACTTTTTGCTGGTATTGGTGCCATGCGTGGTATCGGGTGGGTGGTGTTGTATCACGATCCTAGAAGTAACGAGCTCTTTTCTACCTGGATTAATGAGCATGATCTCGGCCATCTCGCTGGTTGTGAACCCCTCGTTATCATGGATGTGTTCGAACATGCCTACATGACTGATTATGGAATCAAGAAAGCTGACTACATAGAAACATTCTTCAAAGTACTTGATTGGCAAGTAGCAGAAAAGCGGTTTGGGTAAAGAAAAAGAAGGAGGGAGAAAAAGAAAAGTAATTCCATAAATCAGTACCGATCAGCACAGCAAAAAGGAGGCTTGCTCCTGTTTCGGAAAGGCGTAATGTTATGGCGGGAAAAATCTTGAAGATTAAGAAGCGGAGCGGGGAAATTGTTGACTTTCAGAGTGAGAAAATAGAACGAGCTATCATGAAGGCCTTTAGTGCCGTCACTGGTAACGCTCAAGAAGAATTAGCGTCCAAAATCACTCAGGCCGTAGTAGACAATCTGGAAAAACCCTACATGGGAGAAACTCCTTCAGTAGAAAATGTTCAGGACCTCGTAGAAAAGGAACTGATGAAGGAAGGACAGTTTGATGTAGCCAAGGATTATATTCTCTATCGCTACGAACACCAGAAGCAACGAGAAGAGAAGAAGCAAGAAGTACAAAAAAAGATTGAGGAACGTGAACTCCTCGTTACAAAACGTGATGGTCGTACTGAAAAATTCTCAAGTGATAAACTGAGCGCCTCATTTGTAAAGATGGCTGGTGATCTGGCTTCTCAAGTAGACGTTGCCTTTATCATTAATCAAACCCAGTCTGAACTCTACGATGGCATTAAGACGAAGGATGTCGCCAAAGCACTCCTCATGACCGTTCGAGCGCTTATGGAACAGGATCCTGTCTACGCTCACATTGCTTCCCGTCTCCTCCTCACCGCTCAATACAAAGAAGTTATTGGTCATGATGTGATCGACTTTTCCCGTCTTGCTGAACAGTATCGAGCCGCCTTTATTGAAAATATGAAAGAGGCTGTTCGTTTGGAACGGCTAGACTCCCGTCTTCTTGATTTTGATTTGGAACTCCTCAGTAAGAAACTGGTATTGGAACGTGATGATCTTTTCCGCTACCTTGGTATTCAAACTCTCTACGATCGCTACTTCATCTCCAATCCACGCACCAAGCGTATTCTTGAAAGTCCTCAGGCTTTCTGGATGCGTGTCGCTATGGGCCTTTCTATCAATGAAGCTGATCGAGAAGCGCGAGCTCTAGAGTTTTATAGCATGATCTCTACCTTCCGCTTCGTTCCTTCTACTCCCACGCTTTTCCACTCAGGTACTTGTCAGCCACAGCTTTCTTCCTGTTACTTAAACAGTGTTGAAGATTCTTTGGATCACATCTTCAAGACCTATGCTGATAACGCCCAGCTTTCCAAGTGGTCAGGAGGTATTGGTACCGACTGGACGAATGTACGAGCGACTGGCGCCTTTATCAAAGGGACTGGTGTAGAAAGCCAGGGAGTTGTACCCTTCTTAAAAATTGCTAATGATGTCACGGTCGCTATTAACCGCAGCGGTCGTCGTCGTGGTGCTGCCTGTGTCTACCTGGAAGTTTGGCACGCTGACATTGAAGATTTCTTGGAACTTCGCAAAAATACTGGCGATGAACGTCGTCGTACCCATGACATGGATACCGCCAACTGGATTCCAGATCTTTTTATGAAACGCGTACAAAACGATGAGGACTGGACCCTTTTCTCTCCGGAAGAGGTGCCTGAACTGCACCATACGTATGGTCGGGTGTTTGAAGAAAAGTATGCTCATTATGAAGCTCTGTCCAAGGAAGGAAAGATCTATCTTTCGCGCACTGTCAAGGCTCGTGATCTCTGGAAAAAGATGCTCGCTATGCTCTTTGAAACGGGTCATCCTTGGATTACCTGGAAAGATCCTTCCAATATTCGCTCCCCTCAGGATCATGTCGGCGTCGTCCACAACTCTAACTTGTGTACCGAAATCACCCTCAATACTTCAGAAACGGAAACCGCTGTCTGCAATCTCGGCTGGATCAACTTTGCTCTTCATGTAAAGGATGGTCGCTTTGATGAAGACATGGTAAAAGAGACCGTGAGCATTGGTATGCGCATGCTCGACAACGTGATCGACATCAATTTTTATCCTACGAAAGAGGCTAAGAATTCTAACGTGCTTCATCGACCAGTCGGCTTTGGTGTCGGAGGTTTTCATGATGCTCTCTATCAGCTCAATATTAATTTTGATTCCGAAAGAGCAGTAGAATTTGCTGATGAAAGCATGGAAATTGTTTCCTACTACGCCATTCTGGCTTCAGCCAATCTCGCCAAAGAACGCGGAGCCTATTCTTCGTTTAAGGGATCAAAGTGGGATCGCGGCATTCTGCCTATTGATACCTTGGATCTCTTGGAACAGGAACGCGGCCTCTCAATTGATGTCCCGCGCACGACTCGCAAAGACTGGGGTATTGTACGCCAAGCCATTCGAGAATACGGTATGCGCAACTCAAATTGTTTGGCTATTGCTCCGACCGCTACCACATCAAACATCGTTGGTTCTATCCCTACCATTGAGCCCATCTACAAAAATATCTACGTCAAAGCGAATCAGGGAGGAGACTTCATCGTGGTCAATGACTATCTTATTGAAGATCTCAAGAAACTGAATCTCTGGGACTACGAAATGGTTGGGAAGCTTAAATACCATGACGGGAGTATTCAAAATATCCCTGAAATTCCAGCTCACCTTAAGGAAAAGTACAAAGAAGTCTTTGAGCTTGATCCTCGTTGGCTCATTAAGTCAGCTGCGCACCGAGGGAAGTGGATCGATCAAAGCCAATCACTCAATATATTCTTCCAGGGTACTTCAGGAAAGCAGCTTTCCGAAATTTATCTCTATGCTTGGTCACTGGGGCTCAAAACAACCTATTATCTCCGCACTTTAGCCGCTTCTCAAGTAGAAAAATCTACCGTCAGTACCGCTGAATTCGGCAGTACTCATACTCGAGCCAAACAGCAGGGCGGAGAAACTACTTCTCCTGAATCAACGCCCGTAACTGTTCCTGTAGAACAAGCTCCGGCACCCGCTCCCAAAATTGTCAGTGTACCGCCTGAGGGTCAACCAAAACTCTGTCGCATCGATGATCCAACATGTGAATCCTGTCAGTAAAAAACTCGTATGCCTATCACTAAAACCAGTCAAAAAGTCGATATCAATAAGCGCCGAGTCATTAATGGCGCTGATGCTGATGTGATTCAGCTCTATCCCATGAAACACACATTCGCCTGGGAAGCCTATAACGTAGGTAATGCCAACCATTGGCTGCCGACGGAAATCAGCATGCAAAAAGACATTGAGCAGTGGAAATCCAGTAGCACCCTCTCCGAAGACGAACGGAAAGCCTTAAAAACAGTTTTAGGCTTCTTCTCAACCGCTGACTCTATTGCGGCTAATAATGTCGCCTTAGCCTTCTACCGTCATATTACCTCTCCCGAATGCCGCCTCTACATCCTGCGCCAGGCCTATGAAGAAGCCATTCATACACACGCCTACCAGTACATTGTTGAGTCCTTAGGTCTCGATGAAGGAGAGATCTTTAATATGTACCGCGAGGTTGATGCCATCTTCAACAAAGATAACTTCATTTTGAGCTTTAATGAAGGGATTTTTGATCCAAATTTCAAGACTGGTACTTTCGAAAATGATCAGAAATTCCTCGAAAACATCTGTGTATTCTCGCTCATTATGGAAGGCATCTTCTTCTATAGCTCCTTTGCTGTTATGTTCGGCTTTCAGCGCCAGAATAAGATGGTCGGTTCTGCCGAGCAGATTCAGTACATCATGCGTGATGAATCACAGCACCTCAATTTTGGTATTAACCTGATTAATGCCATCAAAGAAGAACAGCCTGAGCTCTGGACCAAAGACTTTCAAGAGCACATCATTGAACTGGTCAAAAAGGCGGTAACCATGGAGTATACCTTTGCCAAAGAAGTCTTTCCAAAAGGAATTTTTGGTATGAACGATGCCAATTTCAAACAATATATCGAGCATATTGCTGATAGACGCCTGGAACGTGTTGGGTTGCCGGCTCAGTATCATGTGTCCAATCCTTTCCCTTGGATGTCAGAAGCCGTAGACCTCTCCAAAGAAAAGAACTTTTTCGAAACCCGCGTGACTGAATATCAGGTAGGTGGCACTCTTGACTGGTAAGGTCTTGAGAAACCCTCTCCTCGTGAGAGGGTTTTTTGTTTTCTATGCTATACTAGGAAAAAAGAATTCTATGAAAAAAAATGCCAACGTGTTTTTTCTTGTCTTGATGATTGTTTCTTGTGTGAGCTTTTTTCCGGTTTCATTCGTTCACGCTCAATCCGATCAAGCAGGGGTTAAATACCAGCTCCTCGAAAAAATTCCTTTCACTTCAGGAACTGAAGGAAATCTTCCAAGCTATCTCAGTGCTCTTTACAAAGTAGCGCTTATCGTGGTGACGCTTTCTGCGGTACTTATGCTCTCGATTGGTGGTTTCATGTATTTGACGAGTGCTGGCAATACCGCTTCTATTGCCAATGCCA
>CAYYET010000042.1:0-8691 GCA_964471075.1 uncultured Bdellovibrionales bacterium | reverse complement strand
CTAAAATGACTTCCGTATCCGAGTGTGAACGAAAAGAATAGCCTTCTTTTTCGAGCTCAGCTCGTTTCTCCTGAAAACTGTAGAGCTCACCATTGAAGATAATATGATAGCGATCCTGATAGGTCATGGGTTGATGTCCCAGAGGAGAAAGATCGATGATAGAAAGTCGTCGATGGCCCAAGCCAACTTTTCTGTTAGAAGAAATATAGTTGCCGCTATCATCAGGACCACGATGCCGAATAGCATTACTCATGGTCTCAACTTCCAGAGACGTCACTTCTTTTTCAGTGAAGGAAACTTTTCCGGCTATACCGCACATACTGTCTATGTTAATTTTTCAAAAGTTTTAATATATTCTTCAGCAGCTCTTTCCCAGCTGAAACGCTTCTCTACAGAAAGAAAAGCATTTTCTCCGTAAAGTTTTCGTAACTCTGGTTTTTCAATGAGGGCTTGGAGGTGTTGTGCCAGAGCTTTGATATCTTTCGGTGGAATCAGTATACCATCTTCATGGCCAGTAATAATTTCTTGTGTGCCGCCTACGCTCGTTGCAATAATGGCTTTCTTGCAGAGAGCAGCTTCAATCACCGCTGTTGGGATACCTTCGCTATAGCTCGGGTTTACAAAGATATCGAATATTTTCATGATTCCAATAGCGTCAGAAAATCCTTTTGATCCAAGAAGAAACACTGTACTTTCAAGATGATTTTCTTGAATAGATTGGTATAATCTTTCTTTTTCTGGTCCATCTCCTACAATCAAGCATACGATATCTTGTCGTTTAAGAAGAGTAATCGCTTGAATGAGATCAAAAACTCCCTTGCCATCAATAAGACGCCCGATAAAACCAATAATCGTTTTGCTTTGATGGTGGTGAGCAAGAGCAAAATAGGGAGCTGCTTCTTTAATGAGTTGATGTTCTACGCCTCGATAAATCACCTGACAGTCATTACGACCCGAAAGAAGTTTCACAAATTGTGCTGAGGCAAGCGAGTTAGCAATGTTTTTCTTAGAAGAATGGAGCACAAGGGAGCCAAGGGTGTAATCGTAGAGTTTTCCCAAGAAAGTTTTGAAGGAACTGTTGAAGGCAGTGAAATCAGAGCCATGCTCAATATGGACCCATGGAACTTTTTTCTTTTTGGCAAAATATCCTGCCATGAGTGAAGTAAAGAAGAATCGTGTGCGGGATATGACGATGTCTGGCTGATCATTGTGGAGCGTTTTCCAGAGCTGCCAAAAGTGTTTTTCCCAGAATTTTGGAAAAGGGTAGTTATGGATAATTTCAAAAGCCGGAAAGCGTAGAATATGTACTCCGGTATGCCGTACCTCTTCTTCTGTTCCGGTCTCCGGCAATCGAGGGGTGAAAACAGTAATATCTACGCCTTTCTGTGAAAGGTATTTGTTAAATTCGTCACTGTGACTTTCAAGACCTCCGGTGTGAGGAGGGTAATAGGGAGAAAAGACCAACAATTTCATAACGTTCCTTGATTAAATTCCCAGATAAATATTTTGTTTTCCTGGTCATTATATATTTTTTTGAACTGTTCTGGATACTGATCAAAGACAAAGGTAGTCGGTTCTGCTGTTTCATTTTCTTTATAATAGGGACGATCGGCGTAGAGGCTATTATGAGCTGGAGCAGCGTAGTAGATATAGATATGCTTCTCTGACACGTTGTAACTTCTTTTAATTTGCCTCTCTTCAAGTTGGCTTGCAAGATCATCAGACTGCGTGGAAAGATTCCGCAACACCCTTGCTACATAAGCTCTTTCTGTGGAGACATCCTCTTTTTTCAGAGTGTTCAGTATTTCAGTGCTCGAGAGTAAATAAGCTTTATAATGATCCTCTATATCATTCAAAGGTGGCAGAGCTGGCGCTTCACCCATAGCTTCTTTGAAACTGGAAATATTAGTGTAAAAAATCTGGTCAGGGACCTCAATAACTTTAGAACGTGAATATGTTCTAATAGTACTCCAATTGTTTTGGACCATAAGAATTCTTTCTGTAGGCAGATGATTTCTTATCCAGAGTAACGAAGCGTACTGAGCAGGGGGGATGGTATCCCTTTTTAAAAAATTAATATAGAGAGCGGCCCCACTATTGAGAAGTAAAGCACCTACCAGGAGCAAAGAGAGAGTAGTTTCATGTCTGTTGGTCTTAAGCCATAGAAAAGGAATCAAGGCTATAAGTATAAAACCGATAAATCCCCAGGCTCTCTCAGGAAGAAGGGCGAGACCAAGTAATCGAGGAAAAATTTCAGCAATAGAGAAAAAAATGGTGAAAATGATAAGTAGAATCGTTACCTCTTTTTTCTTCTTGCAGGTTTGCAGAAATGATTGACGATATCCAGGAGTAAGAACCACATACAGGAGGATGCCTATAATAAGCAAAACCAGTGGTCCTACATAAAAAAGATAATATTTTGATACTCCCAGGAAATTTCCCCAGCCAGCGGCTTTGCCATCGATATTGGTGTAAGTAATCGGAAAAGTAAAGTTCGTATGAATAATATGAAGTGAGTCAGTAATTCTCACGAACCAATTTTTGAAAAAATCTACAATAGTAAGGAGGATCGAAGAGTGAGAAAAAGTAAGAAGAAAAAGAAGTACAGTAACAAGTTTATTTTCATGTATTTTTCGAAGAAGATCATGTCGATAATAAAACATTGTTACTAAAAGCCAGGGAAGAAAAAAGAGAGAAGCGATCTCGTGGTAAAAATAGGTAAGGAAGATAAAGCTCCCAGCAAAGAAATAAAAGAAATTTCTCCCTGAGTAAAGAGAGTAGAGCAAAAAGAAAACAAAGAAGGTCAGACAAATACTGATAAGGGCTTGGGGAATAGGAAGGAAAAAATAAAGAATGGTTGAAGCGCTTGCTAAGGGTAGGAGAAAAGTAATGACTTGTTGAGAAAGGCTTTTCAACCTACGAACAATGAGTAGGGCAGGAAAAAGAATTAGAAGACTCAAAAAAGGCAGGAGATATTTGAAAAAAGTGTACAAATCAATATTCCCCGTAGTAGAAAAGATATACGCCAGAGATGAAAAAAGAGGTCGATATTCGGTAAGGGAGGGCAGGCTTTGTGTATGGATAGCCTGTTCGGCAGTGAGCATCCAATAGTATGGGTCACTTTCTGGCAAAAATGGATACGCGCTCACTACTGCAAGAGCCAACAGAGAAAGTATGATAAGGGAAAATCCGAAAGGAAGAGAGAATGATTTCTTCTCTCTTTTGAGTTCAGAGAAAAAACCTTCCATGGATTTTGGGCAATAGGCAGTAGCAATCAAAAAGGTAATCAGTGTGTTGAGAAGAGGAAAAGAACTGAAAAGTGTTTTGAGAATACTCGACTCCAAGGTAAGTATGAGAGGAGGAAGGAACAGGGTAAGGGCGGCAGCGACCACTATTTTTTCTACAACATCAAAGTGCTGCCGGAAGGTTTTTTCTAGAATACAGACTGCATTAAGTCCGAAAAGAATGAAGCAAATAAAAAGAATGACCACCGACTGAAGAAACTGTAATAGAGATGATGTTGGAAAAAGAAAAGAAAGCGAAGAAAGAAGAATATATGTTGCCAAAAAGACAACATTTATTAAAAAGAGAGTATCGAAACGACTGAGAAATGAGAAATGAGAGAAATTATTTTCTTTCATGGGTTTCACTCAGAGATTCCAAGGCATCTTTGCGAGTTAACGTGGTCAGTTGTTGTTCAACACGTTCAATAGCAGAAAGAAGTTTGAAAATCATGAGAAAGACAAAAATAAAGCCCGTGAGGATGACGGCATTAATGTTACCTTCAATACCAATAAAAGAAGCAATAGTGTTTGTAACCTGAGGAAAAATAACAATGACCACCATACCGCCCCAGACCGCGATACGTACGAAAAGTTTGAAAACGGTTTGGCCCGACTGCTGTTTAAAGAAGTTGAGGAGACCTTGATAGATCATTGCTCCGGCAATAACGAGGATTACTGCTTGATAAAGCTGCAGGTGATTCGCATTCATAGGATCATGTATTAAGAAATAATATTCCAAATAATTTTATACAGTGTTTTTAAACCGTTGATAAAACCTTGTTTCTGGATTTTTCCCATGGAATATTCAGTATACCGTACTTCTATCGGTACTTCACAAAACTTGAGCTTATAAAGGTAAATTTCTCGTATTACTTCACTGTCGTACTCATAGCGGTCCGTTTTGGTGTTAATCAGTTCTGCTGCATGGCGAGAATAGGCGCGAAAACCTGATTGACTGTCTGAGACATAGAGACCATAGAAGTACCAGGTTACAATATTTCCTATTTTATTAGCGAGAATTTTGTACCAGGGCATTCCCTGGGGATTGAGTAAGCGAGTACCTAGTACTACTTCACAGCGTGACTCTTTGATGGGTTCTATCAAACGAGGGATATCTTGAGGGTTGTGTTGACCGTCGCTATCCATGGTCACAATAATATCTGCTCTCAGGGCTTTAGCGGCCTCAATGCCAGTTTTGGTAGCTGCTCCTTTCCCTCTATTGAGCTGGTGGCGCAATACTTTCACTCCTGGTACTTCTTGCGCCTGAGCAAAGGTGTTGTCAGAACTTCCATCATCTACCACGATAAGGTTATGAAAGCCAGCAGCCTGAATTTCTTGCAAGACCTCTTTGATAATCTTCTCTTCATTATAGGCAGGAAGTACGATCCACATAGTCTAGTTCTTTGGTAAATGGTAACGCCCTAACCAGAAATTCATCCGTATCTTCAAGAGAGCGAAAAACATATTGAGTGGATCACGCAAAGTCTGAACATTGGTATTGCGGATATCTTTTTTGATAGTAACAGGTAGGACATCAACAGAGATATTCATTTTTCTTGCTAGAAAAAGTATTTCTGCGTCAAAAGCGAAGCGTTTTATTTGTGATCTTTCAAAAAGTTTCTGAGCAGTGACCTTTTTGAAAAGTTTGAATCCGCATTGGGTGTCTGAGTATTCGAAGTTTCCAAGAAAGAGAATCTGGAGAAGATGAAATCCGCGGGCTAGTACCGTTCTATACAGAGGCGCTTTTTCTTCGAAAAAAGAGCCCGAGGCAAGGCGAGAAGCAATAGCTATGTCACAAGTTTCCATGCTAGGAAGAAATTTTTCTAATTCTTCAATAGGAACAGTGAGGTCGGCATCTATAAAAAGAACGAGAGAGTATTGTGAAGAAAGGACTCCTTCTTTGACGGCTGCCCCCTTACCACAATTTTTTTTGAAGGAAATAAGCTTTAAAGGAACATCACTGTGTTGTTTCCCGAAAGCCTGAACCTTCTCTGCGGTATCATCCGGGCTACCATCCGTTACGACAATAATTTCAAAACGCTCAAAGTGTTCTTTGAGGTAGGAAAAAAGTTTAGAAATACTTTCTTCTATAATGGCTGATTCTTTGTAGCAGGGGACAACTACAGAAATTTCCCGATTGTTCATACAATGCTAGAATTTCCTTAATTAGAGCTACTTTTTGCTAGTATACCAAGAAAACTCCTGTTTTTCAAAAGGAAAATATTAATAAAAAAGAGCTTCAGTTGTCGGTTTTTGGGTGTTGGAGTACAATAAAAACATATAAGAAACGTTGCTATGGATGAAAATCACCCGTATTTGTCTATTGTTGTTCCTCTTTATAACGAAGAGGGCAACGTAGCGGAATTACACCGCAGAATTGTCGAGGCGCTCCGAAAGATTGGCCGATCTTTTGAAATTATCTTCATTGATGACGGATCAAGAGATAAAACTTTGGAAGAAGCCAAAGGTTTGTCGCCACTGCGACTGATTGTTTTCCGCAAGAATTTTGGTCAAACCGCAGCCTTTGATGCTGGTTTCAAAGCAGCCAGAGGTGATGTCATTATTACGCTTGATGGCGATCTTCAGAATGATCCAGCTGATATTCCGCTCTTGCTCGACAAAATGAATGAAGGCTATGATGTTGTTTCTGGCTGGCGATTCAAGCGCCAAGATCCACTGAGTAAAAAGATTCCTTCTCGCATTGCCAATCTCCTTCGTAAGATTTTGATCAATGATCGCATTCACGACTCCGGTTGTAGTTTGAAAGCCTATAAGCGTGAATGTTTCGCTGATGTTGATCTCTTTGGTGAGATGCATCGCTTCATTCCTGCCATTCTCGAACTCGAAGGTTACAAAGTAGGGGAAGTGAAGGTATCACACCATCCACGTGTTCATGGTGTCACCAAGTATAACTGGAAGCGTGGCTTCAAGGGTTTTGTTGATATGGTTTCCATTTGGTTTTGGCGCAAGTATTCCTATCGACCACTGCATCTCTTTGGTACCACTGGCGTGATTCTTTCTGCTATTGGTGGCGGTATTCTTGTGTGGATGATGATCGACAAATTCTATTTCGGAGCATCTCTTTCTGAGCGTATGTGGCCACTTGTTGGTATTTTCTTTGCGCTGGTAGGTATCCAGCTCTTTGTCTCTGGTCTCTTGGCCGATATTGCGGTGCGCAGTTATTATCAGGTGCATCATCGCATGAACTACAACATTCGCGAAGTACGCGAACAGTAAGTAATATCTAAAATTTCACGGTATGAAAGTGACTTTCCTGGGAACGGGGTACGTTGGTCTTGTCTCTGGAGCTTGTTTGGCAGAAATTGGCCATGAAGTGATCTGTGCTGATATCGACAAGAAAAAGATTACCATGCTGAAAAAGGGAGTGATCCCGATTTATGAAATTGGTCTCGAAGAAATTGTTGAAAGAAATACCAAAGAAAAGCGACTCACCTTTACCAGTGATCTGAAACACGCCATCCAATCTTCCGAAGTGGTGTTTATGGCTGTCGGAACACCAGAGCACAAGGCGACTGGTCAGGCTGATCTGAAGTATGTCTATGCGGTGGCTGAAACCTTTGGGAAACATTTGAATGGCTACAAGATTTTTGTTGATAAATCGACGGTACCGGTAGGAACAGCTGAGAAGGTAGAAGAAATCATCAAGAAAGCATCGAAAGGTAAACATCCTTTTGAAGTCGTTTCCAATCCAGAATTTTTGCGTGAAGGAGCAGCAGTCAAAGATTTCTTGAATCCCGATCGGGTAGTAGTAGGAGTGAAGTCAGAGAAAGCCAAAAAAATGATGGAACAAATCTATCGTCCGATTGCTCGCAATGGTCGTCCGATTATGTTTACTGATGTCCGCAGTGCTGAGATCATCAAATACGCAGCCAATTCATTCCTCGCCATGAAGATTACCTTTATCAACGAAGTCGCCAACTTCTGTGATATTGCTGGGGGTAATGTGAAAGAAATCGCCAAGGGACTTGGCTATGATTCCCGTATTGGTGAACGCTTCCTCTATGCTGGTATTGGTTATGGTGGCTCATGCTTCCCAAAGGATGTGAAGGCTTTTATCAAAACCGGTCACGAATATGGTTCCCATTTTCGATTGATTGAAACTGTCGACGAGATTAATAATGATCAGCGGTTGAAGCCTTTTGTGAAATTGAAGAAAGAGTTTAAGAACAAACTGAAGGGGAAAACGATTGCAGTGTGGGGATTGGCGTTTAAACCACGGACCGATGATACTCGGGAAGCGCCTGGTATTGAAAATGCTCGTCTGTTTCTCGAAGCAGGGTGTAAGGTGAAGGCTTTTGACCCGGTAGCCATGCCGAATACCAAGAAAGTGCTGACGCACAAGAATCTGACCTATACCAAGAAAGCTCTTGATGCCTTGAAGGATGTTGATGCACTCGTTATCTGTACCGAATGGGATGAATTTCGTGTAGTGGATTATAAAGACCTTAAAAAGCGTATGAAAGGCCATCTTATCTTCGATGGTCGCAATGTTCTGGAACGTTCCGAAGCCGAATCCCATGGCTTCAAATACTATGGGGTTGGAGTGTAGCTGGTAAATATCTCTGCTTATAGATTATGTGTCATTCGAGTTGGAAACTAGGGTGGGAAGCTCTTAGTGCCATAGGAACTATATCAGCTGCTTGGTTTGCTTGGAGAGCAATTACAGAAGCTAATCGTCAGAGGAAAATAGATCAGATGCCTAAGCTCATTGCTGGCAATATGAGTTACCCAAAGGCAAACGATATAGATATAACAAATATTGGAAGAGGTCACGCTCAAGGTATTAGAATCACTGATCTCTCAGGTGAGATAGATCTCTTAGACGAACACTTACCAATAAGTACTAGTCTTGTTTCTGGTGGACATGCTAGTTTAATGCTTGATTCCTCGAAAGTAAGAAGTTTAATAACAGACAAAAAATTTGATGGTCTTGTTGACGTTGGGCGGTGCATCGGAGCCGTGTTTAGTGTCTGTATTCATAGTACAGATTCATTCGGAGAAGATCACTATACAAAAGCAATTTTTGAAGTATTGGAGACAAAACATATAAAAAACTCTGGCTCTTATCAGATTGAAATGGGAAAATATTTTTGACAAAAAAACTGTCTCATCAGATAATAAAGGTACCACCTCGGGGATCATCTCGGGTGGATCTCGAAGGAGCGTTCACATGAAAGCAACCTCAGGCCAAGCGTTCAGCAGAGCGCAGCTGGCCGCCTCCGCATCCGGCGCAGTCGTCTACATCGGCGCACATCACTCCGGCGCACCGCCCACCAGCCGCGGGCAGGGCATCGCGAGTGCCACGAAGGCCATCACGACCGGCTGACCAAGAGCGCATCAACCCCGGGCTCCACAGACATTGTTTGTTGGAGCCCGGAAAACTTTT
>CAYYET010000041.1:0-8724 GCA_964471075.1 uncultured Bdellovibrionales bacterium | reverse complement strand
AAAAGGTAGCCACCGGAAGTGGTCGAACAGCCAAAAGTGATGCCTCATCTTTCATGACGCTGCCCGCCAGAGACTCTCCACAGAGAAGCCATTTCACTCGGTTAGCAATGCGATCACCAACTTCTAGAAGATCTCCGGGCTCGATCTGATGCCCATAGACCTCTATACCGTGAAGCTGATGAACCTTAGGAACATCGCGCATTTCAGTCTCCTTGAGGAATTGTCCCTTAGGACGAAGAAAGAACAACACAGAAACATACCACACCCTTTCTACCTTGTCCAGATAAAAAAGAAAAAACCCATGTTGGTTTCATTACCACATGGGTTACTACCGAATCAATGAGCCATCGCATGAGCTGAAATAAATGATTCAGCCCAAAGGACCCAGCCTTCAATATCCCGGAAGCTCCCAGGAGTTGTTTCATTGTCGGGATCCAGATCCAGCTGGATACGGCACAGGAGGTGTCCCCAGGCCCATTCCAGCGTACTGCCCTCTAACGGTCGAGAGCTACGCAGGTATTGAGCCATTTCTCCGAGAAGTTGGTGGCGATGCTTGCACAGTTCTCTCTGAGCTTGGGAAACATTGAAGCAGTGTTCCCGGTCTGGGGCGTCACTGGATAACGCATCCATTTCGACTTCAAATGCTAGGATAAGTCTTGATGCAAGCGTGCAGTTGACTGAAGCATTTTCCGCCGACACGAGAACGTGAACTGGCTGAGGAAGTTCTTCAACCTCATCACTCCTCTCTGCTATCCAGCGTTCAATGATTCCAACCCAACGAACCATGATCCGTTGAATGAAGTCAGGGATACGATCT
This sequence comes from uncultured Bdellovibrionales bacterium, assembly GCA_964471075.1. Taxonomy (GTDB): domain Bacteria; phylum Patescibacteriota; class Minisyncoccia; order Moranbacterales; family UBA1568; genus UBA1568. The sequence continues at coordinate 7,907 of CAYYET010000041.1, read as the reverse complement.
CCCCCTTCATCTTGTCCAGCCAGCACCAGGACTCGGCTCTTGAGAGAGCCTACCTGTATTCCTGTGACTCGATGTTCTGTCAGTAGGGTCAGCCAGTCTTCACTGCATCCAACACATACTTCAGCGCTACCGTTACCTTCTTGTCGGTAGAAATCATCGCCAATATTGATCTTGGCTTTGCATTCCACGCACCAGGCAGAGGTGCAAAGCCTTTTCATCTTGACCATTCTCGCAGCCCCCTCTTGAGGGGCCCTTGAACTTCTTTTCATGACGACCCCCTCTACGTTACAGGGTTGAAAGGAACTACATGGTTCCTATCCTAACACAGGTCCCAGAAAAGAAAAAACGACCGGTAATTACCAGTCGTTTGTCAGGTGTTCGAAATTCTCTCGCTCATTTCTTCAAGTTCCGGAGTTTCAGTGAGGCGAAGAATCAGAGCCCCAGATTCGCCCTGTCTCAACACATGGCCTTCAAGTCCCGTACAAGGAACCAGTAAACCATTGATGACACATACATCGCTATCCCGCAGAGGCTTCCCCGCAAGAATTCTCTGTCCCCGGACCCTCCATGTAGAGGTGCCATCATAGATCATTATTTCAGTCATGACGCCTCCCTATGAAGAGATTATAAGAAGGAACACAAAGTACAATGTCCACATACTAGCACGAACCTTTAAAAAGGCAAGGCTAAGAAATTTAAAACCGGGGGTCTGCGTTGTTACGCAAACTCCCGGTCTTTTCTTTGCTTGGTCAGTCAGGGACCAATCGGAAATCGCTTGGGCCTTATGATGACACTCGTGGAACCAGCTGGGAATGTTCTACGGTGAAGTTTCTCACCACAGTATCCCCATGTTCCATCAATCAATTCTTGGAGATCAAGCTCATCTATTTCATCTCCAGGCTCGAGCCTCTCCCCGAATACAACCCGAAAAGGTTTCCTGAAGTGAACATGTAGGTCAGCTTTTTTCAACCGTATTTCCTTTAGATGGTTATTGATTGGAAAGGTACAATTACTATAATAGCACAAATTTAACATTTTGTCAATAGTGCTCAATGAGCTATTTTCCTGCTAAAATAAGGGAAGAATCACTCAATTTCTATGCGCATTTCCTATTCTAGTATTGGGACCTACCAAACATGTCCCCTCAAATACAAGTATCAATACGTCGATAAAATCCCTGAACCCAAGAGCAAAGAGGCTGTTTTTGGGACCCTTGTTCATGCAGTTCTTAAATATATCCATACCCCTAGTCTCATCCCCCCTACTCCAGAGCAAGCTCTCGACTACTTTGCCAAAGGTTGGAATAGTGAAGTGTACGAAAGCGAACAAGAAGAACGGGCTGCTTTTTCACAGGGAGTCACCATGATTCAGGACTATCTCACCCATAACAAACCAGCTGATTACAACATTGTCGATTTGGAAAGCCGCTTTAGTATTGAAATCGGTACCGAAGAAACAGGAAAACACATTGTCTCTGGAATTATCGATCGTATCGACAAAACAGCTGATGGTTATGAAATTATTGATTACAAAACGACCCGTAAAATGCCTTCACAGGATAAGGTCGATAATGATCTCCAGCTTTCTATTTATCTCAAAGCTTTCTTGGCTCGTTATCCCAAAGAAATTGATCACTTAGATAAGATCACAGTCAGTCTCTACTACCTGAAACATGGTGTAAAACTTTCTTCAACTCGCACCAAAGAACAACTAGAACACGTTGATCAAACCTTTCTTCAAGTCATTCAGGCTATTGAAGAAGAAAAATTTGAACCATTGCTTTCACCATTATGCGACTGGTGTGGGTATCAAAAGATTTGCCCTTTGTGGAAACACAAGTTTGCTGAAAATCGTCAGCTTGAAACCGAAGAAGTAAAAGAAGCTATTGGTGAATATCTCTCGCTCAAAGGTCAAATGAGTCAAGAAAAGCTCCGTTTGGGAAAACTGCAAGCCATGATTCTTCAATATATGGAACAAGAAGGGGTCGATCGAGTGTTTGATGAATGTGGTATCATCGGAAAGAGCCTTCGTAAAACCTACAAATACGACGAAGAAAAACTTCGTAGTATCTTGGAGCCATTGGACAAATGGGAATCAATACTCAAAGTTGATGGCATAGCGCTACGCACTATTCTCGCTACACTCCCTTCTTCAGTGAAAGAATCTGTAGAAGAAGCAAAGGTAGTCGATAAAGAAACAGAGAGCCTCTCTGTCAAAAAGAATAAAATAGAAGTGGACGACGAGCTTGCTCTCTAATTTAGAGGGCGAAGTTTTTTCCGTCACTGGGTGGGCAAGGAGCAAATTCACAACGAGGACCCTGGCGACCTACATAGCTGCCATCAGGGCACATTTTTGCGTCTTCGGTACAATAAACCCCTCCACCGTTTTTGTCGTCACCATTATTATCAGGGACTTCGATAGGATCTTCCACAATACCACTCTTGGTAGGAAGAGTATCAGAAGGACAAGGAGTAAAAGAACAATCAGAACCACTGCGTGATACCGCGGCTCCTCCAGGACACATCATTACATCGTCTGGACAAATAACAGGCTGCTTTTTTTGTTGTTTCGATGATAAGGCAAAATAGCTCGTTAAGAAAGTAATAATCAGAGCAACAAAAATGGTAAGGCCTATCAGGAGTTTTGCGTCTTTTTTCATAAATATTTCTTAGAGTTATTTTTCTTTTTTAAATTATGCGCTCTTTTCGTAAGAAAGACAATTATACACTATTCAGAAATAGGCATCTCTTCTGCTTGTCGGCAGGCGTCCCCAGCGCAGGTTCGAAGTTTTTCGAGCATCGCTTGTAAACTTGCCAGGAGTTTGGAATCAGCTGTTTTTGCAATATTATTCAGTTCCATCGGATCAGTGCGGAGATCATACAATTCTTTATCGCCATTCAAAAATTCAGCGTACATGTAATTCTTTGTTCGAACACCAATATATCCTTTCTTACCCACATTTGGTCCAAGTAAGAAGTTGCCGTCTTCGTTTCCAGAATCGTTATCTGTATCTTGAGTAGTTGTCTGTTTTAATTTTCCCTTCTTCATTGAAGTCAGATCATCTAAAGTAAACCCAATCAAATAGCCATTTCTCCAGGTGGTAGGAGCAGGAAAACGTCCTGAAAGTAAACCCGCAAAAGATCGTCCATCAGTGGTAATGGGTATCTTGGCTCCTCCAGAAAGTTCAGCAAAGGTGGGGGCTAAATCAATATTCCCAATGATATTATCAACGACTTTCCCTTTAGCAACTCCGGGTCCTCGAATGATAAGCGGCAAATGAATGTCTTCTTCATAAATTGTTTGTTTTCCAGCGTCCATTCGATGCTGTCCCAGGTGAAAACCATTATCAGTTGTATAAACGATATAGGTATTATCAAGCTCGCCTGTTTTCTCTAGGGTTTGCATAACCCGTTCAATCATGTCATCTTCAGCCTGGAGTGACCCCAGTCGATTCCGATACTTTTGATCCAGTTCAGCAATCTTCTTATCTGAAAGAAGGGGCTGTTCACGCACCCAGAGAGATTTATCGGAAACATCAGCTTCGTTAAATGAAGCCGTCCGAGGGACCTTGAGATCAGCAAACATGCCTTGATGGCGTGGAGCTGGGGTAGCTGGTGCATGAGGAGCAAGTGGCGCCAAGTACATGAAAAATGGCTGATTACGATCTTTTCTATTCTCTAAGAAAGATACTGCTTTATTAGCCAGGACATCTGTTTTAAAATCTTCTGGCTTACTGCCATACGAAACAATCTTCCCGTTCTCGTTCATTTGATAGTCATACACCTCTTGAGTAAAAGGAACATCCCATTCATTCCAGCCTGGTGGAATATGAGTGTTCTCCGGTTTGTCACCACTTAAGGCTACCGCTTTCCTTTTCTTTCCATCATCTTTGCCGTAGCCGTTGAGATACTTACCAATAAACGCTGTTTCGTATCCAGCATTTTGGAGCCATACCCCAACCGTTTCCTGCTCCTCCCCTTTTCCATAAAATTTTTCAAAACCGCCATCTGGTGGACCATTACTCTTGATGCCGGTGTTGTTAGCATATTGGCCACGTAGAATAGAAGACCGAGCAACGCAGCAGAGAGAGTAGTTATCAAAATAATTTGAAAAGGAAGTACCTTCGTTTACCAAATACTTCTGTAGATTTGGCATATACTGAAGCGACGCTAAATCTTGATCGTCTGTCAGAATAAAAAGAATATTAGGTTTCTCTGATTGAGAAAGCGGTGCGCTTTGGAACGGACGCGCTCCTTGTTTCACTATAAAAAATGTAAAGCCTCCTACAATTCCCAAGAGAACTACTCCGACCAAGAGAATTTTTCCTCTATCTGTTTTGAAAAAAGAAGCGCTTTCCATAGAACTGAAATTTAATGATACATATCAGGAAGATCATGACCGAAGAGCGTGTAGGGATCATTATAAAACTTTACAAATGAGTCATAGTTTTTCTGTCCTGGCAACGGAACACGATAGCCATTTCCTCCATCATCATTGGTCCAGGTCATAAAATATACTACATTTCGTGCCACAGGATCATTTTTGAGCGGAATGAGAAAATCTTTGTTAAACCAGTCATCTGACGTTGTATTATTCAACCCTTTCTTTACTCCTGACTCCGTAATGGCCGCTATCTTTCCATGCTCATCAGCAAAATTCACCAAGAAGCGAGCATCAGCTAAGATAGCTTGGGTGTAATCGTCGCTGTTTCTCTTTCCTTTTTCCGTTTCATCAGTATCATAACGATCGACCCCTACGACATCGACGTAGTCATCACCAGGATAACGATCAAAGCCTCCATTTGGATGATCAGTCACCTGTGAAGGAGCGAAAGCAAAAAGCATGTTGTGTACACCTTTTTCATTACGCAGGTAATCAACCATATAGCGCCAGGCAGCAATGTACTGTTCTGGGGTATTATATTTCTGTCCCCACCAGTCCCACGATCCCGTCATTTCGTGCCAAGGCCGGAAAATAATCGGCACTTTCACTCCGTTATCATCTAAACCATTAGCAAAGTCAGCGACGTCATCCAGAATTTTTTTGAAGTTTTCATTACCGCTTTTTCCTGGCATCAGATTCACCATCGGATCACCATTGAAATCGTGCGAATCTCCGAGTGTTACCGGATTCGGCATCGGCATATGAACCGTGACTACAGCCCCTTTGCGATAAGCATCCAGAGCATAGGGTTTTAACTTATCCATCCCTTCCCCAACTTTATATGTAGTATTGAGATTGAGACCATAGAGACCTGGACCATCCCCTACCGCTGTTTCTATATCAGAAACATTCTGCGAGTTCGCTTTCGCGTCCCAATGCTGCCCACTCATTGAAGCATTTTGTTGTCCAAAAATTATGCCTTTTCCTCGAAGCGCTCGAAGGTTCTGGAAGAGCGCTATTGTTTCTTTGGTAGCATTTTTATCAGAGGGCAAAATATTGGTATCTTTTGTTACGTTTATCGAACTGCCATCTGAAATATTTTTGGCACTATTTTGAACGTTTGAAAAATGAGAAGAAAATAAATACCACCCTGCTCCGGCTAGGAAAACCAGAGCAAGGACTATTACAGAAATACGAAGGAGAGGAGTATTCATAGATTGGTACCTTAATGCTACCTCTATTATATACTACTCAAAATTTTCCTTTAAAGACGCATAATAAAAAGTGGCCTTCAAGCCACTTTAAAAGTATTGCTGGGGAGGTAGGGATCGAACCTACGCATGGTGGGACCAGAACCCACTGCCTTACCGCTTGGCGACTCCCCAATACAGCACTGAAAATTGCCTTCCTATCCTAGCGAAAGAAAGGCTCCTGGTCAAGATTACACTTTCAAGTATCGGCGGATAGCAATGCTACTAGAAATCACTCCCAGAAGTACTCCGAGAAGCAAAAGACCTACAAAAATCGGAAAGAAGAAATGGAGGTATAATCCCATGAAATTTCCCTGCGGGATCGCCCCTTGAGTCAGAGGAGAAATGAAGTAAGCCACTCCAAAAAGAGCCAGGGTAGTCACCAAAGCCGCAGCCACTCCGTAGAATATTCCTTCGAAAATAAAGGGCATACGCACATAAATATTGGAGGCTCCCACGAGACGCATGATTTCAAATTCCTGACGATGTGAATAGATCGTAATACGAATAGTGTTAAAGGTGATCAGGATAGCAATAAAAATAAAGGAAAGACCCAGGATTAAACCAGTCTTTCGAGCAGCACTATTAATATGATCCAACCGATCAAAAATCTTCTTATTCTTGGCGTAGTTAATACGACTAATATCACTTTGGAACGTGGAGTGTTCTATCTGATTAACAATCAGATCATAATATTCTGGCTGCACTGCTTTGACCACCAGAGAAGCAAGCAAAGGATTTTCACCAATCTCTTCTACCGCCTGAGCAATAATAGGATCATTACCGCTCTCAGCCAAGAAATTAGCCAAGGCATTCTCTCGAGAAACATACTCTACCGATGCCACTTCTTTCTTATACTTAGAAAGCTCATCTTTGATCTGGAAAATCTTTTCTTCAGTAACATCAGGATTAAAGGAAACGCTCACAGTCACTTTATCCCGCATATTCTGAAGCACGTAGTGCGTAGTTAATCCGAGCAGTGCAGAAAGACTCACAATAAAGAGAGACAGCGTCAAAATACTGACGGTTGCAAATGACAACCATCCATTACGGCGAAAATTGAGCCAGCCTTCCTTAAAGGTACGCCACAGTTTCAGTACTTTCATGCTTTTATTGTAACATATATTTCCCCTTGCTCTGATCGTGAGCAATCTGTCCGTCCTTCAAGATAATGACTCGCTTGTTCAAGGTATCAACAACACCCTTGTTATGGGTAGCCAAGATAACGGTAGTACCAAAAGAATTAATTTCTAGAAGAAGCTGAATGATTTCATTACTCGAAAGAGGATCCAGATTACCAGTGGGTTCGTCAGCGATAATTACTTTGGGACGATGAATAAGAGCTCGCGCCAATGATACTCGCTGCTGTTCTCCTCCCGAAAGCTGATGCGGAAACTTATCCATCTTGCCACCCAGGCCTACAATATCCAGAATCTCTGGTACTTGTGCGTTTATTTCTTCAGCGCTCGCCCCATCTACTTCCAAAGCGTAAGCTACGTTCTCAAAAGCCGTTTTCTGAGGCAGAAGCTTGAAATCCTGAAACACCGTACCGATATTACGACGATAGTACGGAAGATGTTTACGATTAATCTGGCCTAAAGGCCGCTCATTAAAGAAGACTTCACCTTCGCTTGGTTCTTCTTCTGCATAAATAAGTTTGAGAAGCGTAGATTTCCCCACACCACTCGCCCCCACGAGAGAAATAAATTCTCCAGGATAAATAACAAGGTTAATATCCTTCAAAACAGGCACTTCTCCTTGGTATACCTTGGAGACTTTATCAAAACGAATAATTGGTTTTCTTTCTACCATACTTTTGTTTTAGTGTGTCTGAAAATAGTGTGTCTGAAAATAGCGTAGCGTACTTTCTATAAAAATATCAAGTGATCCGTCAAGAATCTTCTCGGTATCACTGGTTTCTACATTCGTGCGATGATCTTTGACCATGGTGTACGGATGAAGGACATAGGAACGGATTTGATTACCCCATTCAGCGCTTTTGTATTCACCGCGCAGCTTTCGCTTCGCCTCCGCTTCTTCTTCCAAACGTTTCTGGAGCAGCTTTGATTTCAAGAGCTTCATCGCTTGCTCACGATTTTGTAGCTGAGAACGCTCGCTCTGACAAGCTACCACGGTATTAGTCGGTACATGAGTAATCCGTACCGCACTTTCAGTCTTATTCACATTTTGCCCTCCCGCTCCAGAAGAACGGTAGGTATCAATCTTCAGATCTTCTGGTTTCAGTTCAATGGTAGTATCAGTACTTTCGATCAC
>CAYYET010000040.1:0-8778 GCA_964471075.1 uncultured Bdellovibrionales bacterium | reverse complement strand
ATACCGTGAGACGCACTCGCTTATAGTCTGTAGGAATAGTGTCTGTATGAGCTGCCAGGGTCCCATCAAACGCATCATCAACATATTGTACGAACGTATGCACCTGATACTGAACCGTATTCACACTAATAGTTTCGTCTTCTGTCAGTTCTCCATCAGGAATACCGCCATTGGTACCAATAGTGTCGTATTCAATACTCCGAATGATTTCCATTTTCTGGTTAGCCAAGGCGGTCGCTCCCAGTCGACGCTTTGATTCAATAATCATCCGCGTCCCCGTAGTGTACGTCTCAAAAAACACCACACTGATCAGAGCAAACAGAAAGAGAAATACCAATGACTCAATGATAGTAAATCCCTTATATTTTCTCCGAAACACTGGCGTCATACTCTCGAGTTTTCTGAAGATTATTTAATATTTTCGAGGACAGAATACATTGGCTGAAGCATAGCAATAGCAAAAAATCCTACGCCGCCACCGATGAGGAGCATCAAAATTGGCTCAATAATCGAGGACATATTTTTGGTTATTTGAGACACTTCTTCTTCATAAAACTCAGCTAAACGTTGAAGGACTGTCTCTGTTTTACCGGTTTCCTCACCTACAGAAAGGATTTGAGAAACAAGCAATGGGAAAATCTTTGGATAACGAGAAATAATTTTGGAGAGCTCCACTCCTTTTTGCACTTCGGCAATTCCCTGATCAAGAGCCGTCTTGTAGTACACGTTCGACAATGTCTTGGAAACAATAGTCAAAGCATTCACCACGGAGACGCCGCTCTTGAGAAGCGAACTATAAATACGGGCAAAACGAGCGCAATTTACTTTGACCACAATGTTTCCCACAATAGGCATGTACAAGAAGATAAAATGGAAAAAACGCCTGCCAGGAGCCGTACCTGCAAAAATTTTCGTCACTCCAACCACCAGAATGACTATACCCAAGGTCAATAAGGCGTGTTCACGAATAAAATCACTGAGAGCCATAATCGCGCGCGTGGTCGCTGGCAATTCCACATTCATATCTTTAAACACGCCCGTAATCTTCGGGAGAATGTAGGTCAGCATAAGAATACCGATACCGATCATGGCCACGACAATAACCGCCGGATAGATCAGCGCTCCTCGAACCTTTGACAAAAGATCATGCTCTTTCTCCAACTGCAAAGCCAAAATATCCAACACTTCTTCGAGGTTACCGCTCACCTCACCCACATACACCATGTTGGTAAAAAGCTCGTTAAAAACTGCCGGGTAGCGACCCAGTCCTTCCGATAATGTTTTTCCGGCCTGCAAATCCTGATTGACGCTTTCAAGAATCTTTTGAAAATTCTTGTTCTTGGTCTGAAGACTGAGATTTTGCACCGCTCGAGACACGGTCAAACCAGACGATACCATGACCGCCAGGTTCCGCGTAAAGGTCATTTTTTCCTTGAGGGGAACACCCTTGAAGCGATCAAGGAATTTTATATGTAAACTAGAAGCTGTTTCCTCTTCTTTAAAGGAAGTGAGGAGTAATCCTTGAGTACGAAGATCTTGAGCCAAACTTTTTTCATCCTTGGCTTCTATATCTCCGCCAGAAGTTTCTCCGGTAACAGCATTTTTCGCCGTATAGAAAAATTTCGGCATAGAGTCCGAATATTGTTTTGTGTTTTGGAGTCACGAAGAGCATGACTCATTGGTAGTATACCACAAAATCAGATACTCAGACGTTCTTTAAACGCTTGAAAAACTCGTGGTCCTCGTGGTTTCGGCAAGAAGACGAGCGCCTGATTCGTTACTTCAATAAGACTGCCTTCCAGATGGGTCTTTGGATTGCGTTTGATCTTCTTTGTTTGCCAAGAAGAGAGCCACTTCTCTAGATCAAACCAATCACCAAAGCTTTCCAAAACATGACGAACCTTCAGTGTAAAAACATTCTCCGATACCAGCCATACACTTGGTAAAAAAGTGAGTGCCAGGTTTGGCTTATACGTTTTGATCCACTGATTTTTCAGTTCAAACTTCTGAAACGTTGCAAAGGACAAGAGCGGGATAAGAAAACGATATTCATGAGCTGAAAAAAGATCCTTCGTAGCAATTTCAAGATTATCATCAGTGACAAAATAATTCAGACACGCTCGATTGCTAATCTTTTTTCCATGACGTCGTTTACCAATAGCATGAAGAAACAGCGTAAGAATGGTGCGTCCCATCCATATTCTTCCCGATCGGAGCACTACAAACATATCCCAGTCACTCCCCTTCACCCCATGCTTCATTGCCAAACTACCCGTCGCTCCCACCATTCGTAGGTACGGTACATAGGCCAGAACTTTAGCCAGCCGTTTCATGCCTTTCAGTTTTTTCACGGAAAGTTTTTCGCTTTTAATCCGCTTCTCCACCAACGCCTCCCGGCCTTTCAAAAAATACCAGCCGTTCTTCTCGCTTATTTTTCCAGACAATTGTTCAGAATGAAGTATTTGCCATACCTGAAAAAAGGATACTGGCTCGGTCAAAGCAGGCTTTTCTCGATCATACTCCAAAAGATGCTTCCATATTTCAAAAGCCGTCAAAGGAAAATCCATGACGTCATAGTAAGTCACCGTCGCAACAATATTTTTCCCCAGCTGATAGTACATAGTTCCCCTATTTTACCACTTCAGCCCATTCTCAACACTCTTGTTTTTCCGTTCTTTTATGATCTAATAACAAAAACCTCTAGTGAAGCCTAGAGGTATTTCGCGGTAAAGCTCTTTTTGCAAGATTTCAGTTTCTCTGGCGGTCCGGCAAAGATAAGCTCTCCTCCCTTCTCTCCACCATCTGGCCCCAGTTCTAATACCCAGTCAGCGGAAGCAATGACATCAATGTTATGCTCTACTACCAGTACGCTGTTCCCCTTGTCCACCAGCGCTTCCAGTACTTCAAGCAGACGACGCACGTCTTCAAAGTGTAATCCAATCGTTGGTTCATCCAAGATATAGAGTGTCTTACCGGTTGACTTACGGGCCAGCTCCGTTGCCAACTTGATACGTTGAGCCTCACCGCCAGAAAGATTGGTCGCGCTCTGGCCCAACACCAGATACCCTAACCCTACTTCATCCAAAACGCGCAGTTTTTCCTCAATCATTGGCTGGTCCAAGAAAAAATGCCGAGCTTCAGTAACGGTCATCTGGAGTACATTGGCAATATTTTGTCCTCGGTACTCAATAGAGAGAGTCTTACTGTTATACCGCGTTCCCTGACAAACTTCGCAAGGTACATACACATCAGGCAGGAGATACATTTCAATTTTTTTCAATCCTCCACCCTGACAAGCTTCACAACGACCCCCACGCATATTAAAACTGAAGTGGCTCGCTGAATACTTTTCTCGCTCAGCCTCAGCGGTTTCTGCAAAAAGATCACGAATAAGACTAAAAACTCCAGTATAGGTCGCAGCATTGGAACGTGGCGTGCGTCCGATCGGATCCTGAGTCACGGCAATCACCTTATCAATATTGGAAAGACCTTCAATCTTCTTGTGAGCTCCCGGCAATGCTTTGGCATGGTAGAAGTACTTAGACAGAGCCCGTGACAAGATATCATGCACCAAACTAGATTTTCCTGAGCCTGATACTCCTGATACAGCCACCAACATTCCCAGTGGAATCTTCACATCCACATTCTTCAGGTTATGCTCTGTAGCACCCGTAATAGTAATCGCATCCTTACTCAGTTTCCGTTTTTTCTTTTTATCAGAAACATTTCTCTTGCCCGAAAGATACTGGCCGGTCAATAATTTTGAACGAAGGAGTTTATCTGGCGTACCAGCAAAAATCACTTCCCCTCCTTCAATCCCCGCTCCCGGACCCATATCAATGATGTAGTCAGCTCGTTTCATGATTGCCACATCATGTTCCACCACTACCAGCGAGTTATTGGCTGTTCTCAGATCTTCCAAAGCATGAATCAGTTTCTCTGTATCACGACTATGAAGCCCTACTGACGGCTCATCCAAAACATAAATAATGCCAGAAAGTCCCGACTTCATCTGAACCGACAAACGAATACGTTGTGCTTCACCACCAGACAGCGTATCAGCGCTCCGGGCCAGTTCCAGATAGCCCAAGCCCACTTTTTCTACCGCTGACAACCGTGTCTGCATTTCTCGAAACAATGGTTCCAGGATACTTTTTTCGCCTGTTTTCAACAGCGTCTCACGTAAATGCTTGAGATACGCGAGAAACTTCTCAGTACTCATCCGAACCAAATCATCAATCGATTTACCATCGACTTGCACCGAGAGTACCGTGGCCTTCAAACGCTTTCCCAAACACAGTGGACAGAGCTTGGTCTGCATATACGCTTCAATCTCAGCACGGAGATGATCAGATTTGGTTTCACGATACTTCTGATCAAGTAAAGCAATGACGCCAGGAAATCGATCCTCACGTTCACTCTTTTCACCATATAAAATAGCATCGAAATGCTTCGCTGAAAGTTTTTTGAGCGGCGTATCAAGAGAAAACTTTTGACGCTTAGCACAATCACGAAGAAGCTGCATCGGACCGGTTCCTGCGTGACGATCACTATTCATCTTGCTCCAAGGGCGAATCGCTCCTTCGGCCAGTGACAAACTCTTATTCGGAATCACCAGCTCTGGATCAAACTCGAGTGTTGCACCCAAGCCGGAACACTTTTCACAGGCTCCTTCTGGACTATTAAAAGAAAAATGGCTCGGGGTAAATTCAGGTAAGTGGATTCCACAAGTTTCACAGCGGTATTCTTCGTTATACACATGTTCCTCACCCATACCGTTGAGTCGTAGCGTAAAGGTGCCCTGCCCCACTCGAAAGGCTGTCTGAAGGTTATCCAAAATACGTTCCTTGTCGGGACGAGCCTGATCCAGAGCCATCCGATCAACAACAACCGCAATATCGGAAGATTTGGAAGGAGAAGCTTGATTGATAGCTTCAGCAATGGATACGATCTCTCCATGAAAGCGCACGCGGACATAGCCCCAAGTATTAATCAGGTCCAACGCTTCCTTTTCAGTTTTACTGGCCAACTGCGGACTCTCTGCTAAAAAGGCTAGCGCTATACCATCAGGTAACACCAAAATTTCATCCAAGATTTCCCGCACACTCTTGCGTGACAACACTTTGCCACACGTCGGACAGTGCGGCACGCCCATCTTGGCATAGAGAATACGCAGGTAGTCATACACTTCTGTCATGGTACCAACCGTTGAACGGGGACTGCGCGATACACTTTTCTGATCAATGGAGATGGCCGGAGAAAGGTTATGAATGGCATCAACATCCGGTTTATCAAAGCCATCCAAGAAATTACGCGCATACGAAGAAAGCGACTCGACATAGCGTCGATTCGCTTCCGCAAAGAGAGTATCAAAAGCCAGAGATGATTTTCCTGATCCCGACAAACCCGTCACTACTACCAACGCGTCACGGGGAATATCGACGTCGACATTCTTCAGATTATTGACTCGAGCACCGCGGATTTCGATCACTGGTTTTTTCGCAGCCATAGGGCGTGGAAGAGAGTCAGAAAAAAGATATAGTTGTCTCCCAGCATACGCTCTTTTTACGAAGCTGTCAAAGGAATGTGTACAACTCTATTTTCCCAAGAAATCTTTACTGCGTCGTTTTCGGTGAAAAGTAATAGCAAAGCGATGTGCTTCAGCATTGGCGAGCAAAATCTCTTTCTCAAAACGCTCAATCAGTCCCTCTGGACCGATCAATCGTTCTGGCTGATGTTTCTGATTCTTTACTACTCCCACTACAGGGATACTCATACCCGCTGCCTTCAGGACTTCCTCTGCTTTTCCTAATTGTAGGAATGATCCATCCACTACTACCATTTCTGGAAGTGGCCACTCGGTATGTTTGAGCCGACGAGAAAGAATTTCAGCCAAAGCCGAGAGGTCATTCCCGTTATGCTTTTCCCGCAACTTAAACTGTCGATACTCACTGGGATTACTGCGACTTTCTTCTACTACCGTCATCACGCCCACACTGGCCGTTCCCAGGAGATGAGCCACATCATACGCTTCGATACGATGAGCGTGTCGCTCTCGTAAATCATCCTTGATCAGGGCCATGTCTTGGATATGCTGCAATCCAAAGAGCGTCTTTTTGATTTCACCCGCTTCTTCAAAACACAGTTCTTTGGCTGCTTGCTTCATATCCCGCTTCAAGCCCCGCACCACATCATTCTTATGTCCCTCAAAAAACAGGCGGATGTGATTTATCGTGCGAGCGTATTCTTTGGCCGACACGGCTCCAGTACACACTCCTGGACACAAACCAATCTGTGAGGAGAAGCACGCTTTGGCTTTCTTCTTTTGTTCAGCCGTCAGTTCTTCATAGGGCGTACACTTGTCACGATACGGAAAGAGTCGTCGCACAATTTTCATCGCTTCTTTCAATCCACCACCGGAAGGAAACGGCCCAAAAATATACTTCACTGGATCAGTAAATTTTTTCTGTTCAATATCGCGACCCCGGACAATGAGTACGCGCGGAAACTTCTCTTTGGTAATGACCACGTGATTATAGCTTTTATCATCCTTGGCATCGGTATTATGTTTTGGCTGATGAACCTTGATCAGGTTCCCTTCCAAAATAAGTGCCTCCAGTACCGAATCGGTTTTCCGATATCCAATAGACACTATCTGAGGCAGCATAAGCATAATTTTTGGCCCACGTGTTTCTTCCAAGTCTTGGGTAAAATAGCTTTTCACTCGATCACGAAGCGAGGTAGCTTTGCCAATATAGAGCACTTCATCATTACCATCCAAGAAAAAATACACACCCGGCGTTTCCGGCAGCGTGTTTTTCTTCTGAAAAGCCCTAAGACTTACTTTCTTTTCCCACAATTTTGACATATCCTCTGTATTGACTTTTGGCGTAAAATAGAGTATAATACATTATTGTTGTTTTAACAACAGAAGAGCCCTTACCCCACAACCCTCAAAAATCGGGAGACGGTCATGAATGAACCGAAAGTACTCACCGGTGACACCGGAATAGACATCTATACCAGAACGAGGGAACTTTACTTGGCGGCCATGAAGGACGACCCTACTTTCCAATGGGATTTCAGGGAAGGTGTCTTCGGTCGTCACTTTTCTCGTGCGGCTCATGAACACGAGATTCGATACCACGACGGAGTCCTGGCCATTGATCTCACACCAGAACAAAGAGAAGATCGACGCCAGTACAACATGTACTACGGCACAGCCAAGCTGAAGCTCATCCGCTTCCTGGAAAACAAGAAGAAGGCCAGCGAGAAAGCAGCCTCTGGCAACATCCAAAAGAAGAAGCCTGATGAGGCTCCATCGAGCGAAACCGCTCACGTGCCCAACAAGCCACGCCTTTTTCCTGGACCATCAAACGCTCAGGAACGCGCCCGTGCAGCCCAGGCACAAATTGCCAGGCTTGCCGGAGACCATCCAAGCCCTCAACAACTCAATCTTCCCGGCTTCATCCCGGAAGGAGTGACGCGTTTCCTTCGCGATCTTCACGCACGACTCGATAAAAAGCCACAGAAATAAGCAGCTCACTAACGAAAGACGCTTCGCGCCAAACGGCACGAGCGTCTTTTTCATTTTCAGAAAAACATTGCAAGAAAAAAGGAGGAGCATGATATGCTTCTCCTGATTGACTACTCCTTCACAGACGACGACCTCCTCGACGCGCCTGTTGCGTACGAATGGCCTTTTTCACCACCGTATCAGCTCCTTTCTTGAACTGAAACTCAGTTATGGCGCCATCGGAATTCTTTCTGCGGAAAAAGATGCTGAACTTGATGTCAGAGTTCCTTTTTCTGCTCTCATGCATTTTGCAGACCAGACTATAGGGGACTCTCCAAACATCGTGTGGGTGGTCATAGCGATCTTTCATTCGTACCTGGGTTTCTTCATTTCCCCCTTGTCGCAAAGCCAGATACTCTCCTAGATCAGCATTGGTATTTCTATCCCCTACCTCCACAAACCAGTCATAGTCTTTCTCACGACGTTCAACTGGGATGTCGGCTGGCGTTGCGATGATCACTGCTTCAGCCATGATGTGCCTCCTTCTGTGGTTGGAAAGTACCAAGCCAGTACTGTACACTGTTTTCTTCCAATAGTCAACGAAGAACTATTGATACTTTTTATTTTTTCTTGTACAATAAAAGCTCTGAGTGACGTCCTCAGTGTAGTTCTTTCCAAGAAGTAACCGTTCGAGAATTTGTCCCCTGAGGAGTTATGCGATAGTCCTATCTGAGAACCTATTCCCGAATGAGAACTTCACCCTGTCGAAGGATTGCCCGTTGAGGTGTACACTCAAAAAAATCGGGCTCGATATCATCCTTCTCATATACAAAAACCGCGCTCAAAAGAGGGCGGTTTTTGTTAAGAAATGTCACGTACCCTTAGGCGCGTGAGACATTGGTGGCGGCTGGACCCTTTGGTCCTTCGGTGATTTCAAAAGTCAGCGTATCGCCAACCTTCAATTCATCAAATGTGACGCCTACCAAATCCTTGGAATGGAAAAAGAGGTCCTTGGTTTCGCCTTCACGGGCAATGAATCCAAAGCCTCGATCCGTCAGGGTCTTGATAGTTCCGGTCATAGTTTGAAACAATGGTTTATTAATGAGAGAAACTCGACTCTGTTTCTGCACCTGCTACCCTACAATTATACCATAGAATAGCCATTTGGTGCCTATGCTATACTAACAGTGAAAGCCTTCAGAACGAAGACGAAAAATTGAAACCCACCTGGCCTCCCAGGGAAAAAAGATTTTTCCTACAAC
>CAYYET010000039.1:0-8838 GCA_964471075.1 uncultured Bdellovibrionales bacterium | reverse complement strand
CAAAATTATCGGCATCGAAGAAACTCGTATTTCTCTTTCCATGAAGGCCTTGAAGAAAGATCCATGGGATGCCGTACTGGAAAAATACAAGGTAGGCGACATTGTTTCCGGTAAGGTAGACAAGATCAATCATTTTGGTGCCTTCGTGTATCTCGACAAAGATATTCATGGTTTGGCCCACGTGAGCGAATTCCAAGAAGTCTATCCCGGTAAGAAAATTGAAGACGTTTTCAAAGAAGGAGAAACCTATACCTGGAATATCCTCTCGATTGAACCGAAGAGTCATCGCATGGGACTCCTCCCTGTCAAAAAATAAGGAACTCTGGCGTCCCTCACTGAGGGGCGCTTTTGTACCTATTCTATAAAACCTATGAAAAACATCATAATTATTTCTGGACCATCAGGATCAGGAAAGGATGTCATCATTCAAAAAATCCAGAGCTTACTTCCCATTGAATTTATCATTACCTCTACTACACGTGCTCAGCGCCCAGGAGAAAGCGAGGGTCATCCTCACTATTTTCTTTCAAAAGAAGAATTTCAAAAAGGTATTACTGAGAAGCAATTCATAGAATATTCTACAAATGAAAATAGTGAATATTATGGAGTAACTGATAGAGAGCTCACGCGCGCTACTACTCAAGGAAAACTTGCTCTATGGCGTGTCGATTGGAAAGGCGTGATCAATATAAAAAAAATGTATCCCCATATTCCTGCTATTTATATTTCTGCTCCCATCACCGTTCTCGAGGCTCGTTTACGAGCTCGCGATAAAGGAAAGAGCGAAGACTATTTCACCGAACGAATGAATTATACGCGTGAATGGCTTAAACATCTTGATATCTATGACTACATCGTTGAAAACGAAGAAGGAAAACTCGACGAAACCATCGAAAAAGTCCGAGTCATTATCGAGAAATACCGCTAACATTTCTCTCTCATCTTTCGGTCGGCAATTTATTCGTCGTGTTCAAAACTTTGTCGCTCGCTACCAACTCTGGAAAAAAGGCGATCATTTCGTGGTGGCTGTTTCTGGAGGTGTTGATAGTGTATGTCTTCTTGATGTGCTCGTTTTTCTTTCAGAAAAATATCACTTCACTCTTCATGTCGCCCACGTCAACTACCGACTGCGCGGAAAGGATTCCGACGCTGATGAGACCTTAGTACGTGAACGCGTCTCCCTCTATCATCTGCCCCTTTCTGTCCTTCATCCTCGAGTAACAACTTCTTCCAGCGAAGAGCGCCTCCGTGACATTCGCTATCGTTTTTTGGAAAAGGTGCGAATGCAAACAAAGAGCGATGCTATCATCGTCGCTCACCATCAAGATGATCAAGCTGAAACTTTTCTTTTGAGACTCCTCCGTGGCTCAGGCATGCAAGGACTCTCTGCTATGAAGCCACAACAAGGATATGTGATCCGACCATTTTTAGGAGTGACTCGAGAAGAAATTCTTCACTACGTACAAAATCGTAAGCTCTCTTATCGAATTGATCAGAGCAATCGTGATGTTCGTTTTTTGCGTAATCGCGTACGTCACCAGCTTCTTCCTCTTTTGGAAAAAGAGTATCAGCCTCAAGCGAAAAGGATTCTTTCTGAGACCGCTACCCTCTTGGCTAGTGATTATACCCTTTTGGAAGTCACCCCTTCCCTAAAGTCCTCTCTTCCTCCCAAAGAAGTGAGCTATTCCGTTTCTGCTCTCTTGAGTCTCCCAGAAGCCTCTCTTCACCTGGCCCTGCGAGAACTGTCTAAATCTTTTTTTCAGCAAAAGTCCCCCTCTCAAGGGTTTGTGAATGAAGTAAAAAAGGTACTCAACAGTAAAAAAAATAAGATCCAAACCCTGACCTTTCGAGGGTTGAAGATCGAACGAAAAGGTGATACAGTAAGACTACTTCGTTTGCCATCGTAACCATCATTTATCGCTTATTCTATGGAAAAAATGCTCAAAAACCTCTCAACACTTATCCTGTTGTTTTTGCTTCTTTCTGGTATTGTTATCCTCTACCAGTCACCGGAAGCCAAGCCTACAGAAGTCTCCTTAAATGAACTGGTTACTCAAATTAACCAGGATCAGGTAAAGGAGATTATCGTGAAAAATAACGATCTTTCTATCGAACTTAAGGATGGCAAGAAAGAAAAAGCCAGTAAAGAACCTGAGAGTTCCTTGTCTGAAACTCTGAGTAATTATGGAATTGACAAAGAAAAGCTTAAAAACGTTGCTCTGAACATTGTTGAAGACTCCGGATGGAGCTTCTGGTTTACCGCTCTCCTTCCTTTTCTTCTGCCCTTCATTCTCATTTCTGCCTTCATTTGGTTCATGATGCGCCAGGCTCAGCGGGGAAACTCTCAGGCTCTCTCGTTTGGGATGAGTCGGGCTCGCATGTTGGATCCGAAAGATAAGAAGAAGCGCATCACCTTTGCCGATGTTGCGGGAGCGACAGAGGCCAAGACCGAACTTCAGGAAGTCGTAGAATTCTTAAAGCATCCGAAAAAATTCCTCAACATGGGTGCCAAGATTCCCAAAGGAGTTCTTCTTCTCGGCCCTCCCGGAACTGGTAAGACCCTGATGGCCAAAGCCGTAGCCGGAGAAGCAGGCGTGCCTTTCTTTAATATTAGTGGTTCGGAATTTGTTGAAATGTTCGTGGGAGTAGGAGCCAGCCGGGTTCGCGATCTCTTCAAACAAGCCAAGAAAAACGCTCCAGCTATCGTCTTCATTGATGAAATCGATGCTGTGGGACGCCATCGCGGCGCAGGCTTAGGTGGTGGTCATGACGAACGCGAACAAACCTTAAACCAAATCTTGGTAGAGATGGATGGTTTTGAAACAGACACATCAGTTATTGTCATTGCCTCAACTAACCGTCCTGATGTGCTTGATCCAGCCCTTCTTCGTCCGGGTCGCTTTGATCGCCGTGTCACCATGGATCTCCCCGATATTAATGAACGAGAGCATATCTTAAGTATCCATGTAAAAAATAAACCACTCGAAGAAGGCGTGTCTCTTCGTACGCTGGCCGAGCGCACTCCTGGTTTTTCTGGCGCTGACTTGGCTAATCTTTTAAATGAAGCAGCTATTCTCGCTACGCGTCGCAACAAGAAAACCATTGGGATGCCAGAACTCACTGACTCAATCGAAAAGGTTATCTTGGGACCAGAACGAAGAAGCCGCGTCATTAATAAGAAAGAGAAAGAAATTGTTGCCTATCATGAAGGCGGTCATGCGCTCGTCGGAGCCAGTCTTCCCTATGCTGATCCCGTTCATAAGGTGTCTATCATTTCTCGTGGCCATGCTGGAGGCTATACACTCGCCGTTCCAGAAGAAGACAAGAGTCTTCATTCGTATAATTATTTCCTTGATGAACTGGCTGTGTTTTTGGGAGGCTATGCCAGTGAAAAACTGGTCTTTGGTGATATCACAACGGGCCCTTCCAATGATCTTGAACGAGCTACGGCTATGGCCCGCAACATGGTAACTCGTTACGGCATGAGCCGTCTTGGTGCTCGTACCTTCGGTAAAAAAGAAGAGCTCGTATTCCTCGGACGAGAAATGCATGAGGAACGAAATTATTCCGAAAAAACAGCTCAGGATATTGATAGCGAAGTCACTCATCTCATTGACGAGGCCTTCAAACGAGCTACGACTATCCTGACTGAAAAGCGCGCCATTCTCGATGCCATCGCCAAGACACTTCTCGAAAAAGAAACTCTTGAAAAAGAAGAATTTGCTCAACTGGTTTCCGGAGTCAAGCAACCCGCCCCTCAAGCATAACCATCATTGAGGTATGGAAAGGATTCCATTTTCCATTATTATTCAAGAAAGCTGGCGCATTTCTTTTACTCGTGCCAGCTTTTTTATCTTCGGTCTTTTCATGGCTCTTCCTTTCGTCGGGCAGTTTTTTCTTCCTACTCAGATGACAGAGAAAGCGTGGTTCACTTTTTTTCAGACTCATCCTCTTCTTATTTTCTTTGTGCTTTTTACTCTTTCTCTGAGTAAACTCTTTGGGAAAAGTAATCTCATCGTTGCTCTTCATCATCTTACAAAAGAAAAAACTCCTCTTCGCATTTTTTCTTTTCAATCTTTGTGGAAAAATTTCGTGAAAGGAGTGTTTATCGATACGTTACTCTTCGTATTTTTTCTTCTCCTTTTTGCCATACTCCTGCTTCCCTCTCTATTTTCCTTTCTCTTCCTTGGTACCCTTCCTCACGCCCTCCCTTTCTTGGGGCTACTCATCTTTCTTCCGGTAGCCCTTATGAGTTTTTTTATTCGAGAATTCTCCTTTTTCTACCTGGTACTTTCTCCTCTCTCACTCCGTGCTTCCTTTGAAGCAAGCACTACGTTATTCATGAAACATCGAAATGTTTGTCTCCTTTTTGGACTGTTCACGCTCCTCATAGGCGTTCTCTTTACTTTTTCCCTGAACCTGGCTATGCTAGGTATTGTCGCACTTTTTCGAGGCAACCCTTTTCTCTCGGAAGAAGGCGCTCTCGTGGGCACCTCCCTGTTCTTTCTCTCCTGGTATGAAATCTTCTGGCAAGCTCTATGGCTCAACTTCTTCAAACGCCTAGCTACTCCTAAAAATAAAGCTCCCGAAGAAGCTCATCAGGTTGGATATGAAGAAAAAATTTCAGAAATACCTTCTGTATAGAATGGGTCTGTAGCTCAGTTGGTTAGAGCGCTACATTGACATTGTAGAGGTCTCCAGTTCGAATCTGGACAGACCCACCCGAAAAAAAATCTCCGAATGCTCTTCGGAGATTTTTATTTAGTAACCACCATCGCCAGGTTCTTTGGCTGGTGGAGGCGGTACTGTATAGGGCTTCACATAAACATCGGTTCGCTGACTGACTTCGCTGGTAAAGCGCGCTGCTGGACCAAGGGCCTGGGTAGCATTATTCAAAGCTCCCACGACTTTGTTATCAACATTACGAATCTCTCTTTGAATATTCGCTTGCACTTGTCCCACTCCTCGTTGGACCAAGCTACTTACCGTTCTGTTCACCATCGCCCCTACCACACCGGAAAGAAATTCCCCCGGATTTTCTGCGGCAGCAATAAGATTGTTTCCAATATTTTGCACATCAACAGTCATCCCCTGAATAACTGCTGCTGGTGTTACCGTTATGCCATTTTTTTCTTGACCAATAAAACCGGATGACTGGGCTTTAGTTTCTGATATTTGCTGGTTCAAAGCAAGCTGCTGGGCATAACGAGCTTCAGAAACCATCTGGAAACCATACGGGTTATTCATGGGGTTCGAAATAAAGGCATTAAAGCCACGCCAATCCCCTTCCTGAAAGAGCTGATCAGGATTATCTGCATACTGATCCAAATCGTATACCATGAGTGATCCAGTTTTCTGATCAATAACATTTAAGTCTATAGCCTTCTGAGCTCGAGCTACCAGATAAGCGGGATAATTTCCCGATACCCCGTTCGCTACATCACCAATACCAACATAGTTAGCAGAGGCATACTTTCCCCTGGTAGAGAGAGTAAAGAAGTCATTCATGAAAAGTCTAGTTTTTTGAGCCGGTGTTTCATACAAAAAGTCGTACCAGTCGGTAATAAATAAAGCATCACCAGCGGATGAGCCACCAATTAATTGAGCGACTCGACTATTAAGCATTTCAATAGCAGTAACTTTAAGTGTTCCCAGAATCGCTCCTTGAATTTGGTCTTTAATCGTCGTCAAAGCTTGATCCAAAATAGTGGCGGCAATAGACTCACCCCACACTCCCGCATGAGCCGCAGGCGTCAAAAATACTACCTGGGATACAAAAACCAGAAGGAAGAGGGTTCGGAAAAAAGATCGTTTTGAGAAAAAAATCATACACTAGAGATTGATCGGTATTTCTTTAATACCCAATTCATTGAGCTTGGTATAAATTTCTTGAGAAAATTCAGAGGCTACTCCCAAGAATCCTTGTACTTTAGAAAGCGAAGCAATTTGACCAATAGGATCAGCATCACCATTCACCTTGGCTTCATCTTTCAGTTGCATCGAGTACTTCACCATCTTGATCGCTTTCACATGGACATCAAGCATGCCTTCTGGCACTTCCACATCATTAATTTCTTCCAAGGTCTTCTCCCCTTTCTGAGACAAGTCTTCCAAATATTTTTGATTTCCTAAAGTAATTGCTGACAAAGACTCTGTACCTAGTGATGACAAGACCGAACTCAAATCATTTTCGTCATGAAATTTCTTGGGAGAATTATTAGCCAGAATATAGGCAATAACGGTCAGGTACTCTATGGCATCTTGTTTCTCCTGTTCATCTCGCTTGCTTCCTTTAAGATTTTTTGACAAATGCTTAATCTTAATGGTGCTCATATCAACCTCTGGCAAGACAATATCTTGATTCGATTGATCGAGAATACTCTGTACAGAATTATTAATATCTTCCAGAGTAATTTCCCCGCCCTGACCCGTAGCTCCACTCTGCACCATATTGGCAATTTCGTGTGATACCTGATCAGTAAGATTATTTTCAGAAGAACCATTAAATACTTTGCCATCCGTAGTTGCTGTACCAGAAACAATCTTATCTCCCGGTGCTGGTTTCAAAGGATTGTAACCGCTCTCCACTTCTACACCATCCATATAACCATCACCGTCCGTATCTTTGTTGAGTGGATCAGTTTTATACAGCGCCTCTTCATCATTACTCAATCCATCTTGATCAGAATCTTGAAAAATATTTTTATTACTCCCACTTTCATCTGCAGACACAAAAAAAGTCACACTCAAAAAGAGGAGACCAAAAAAAAGAAACAAGGAGACTCGTACATTTCTCTCTGAAATACCTGAAAGAAATTGCCGTATCATAAAAAATGATTTTGATTTTTCCAATACCTTCCTATCACGCTTTTATACGTGCGTTTACAAAAATAGTATACCATCCTTTATAAAACAACACTAGCTCTTTCCTCTTTAATTCTTCATCTTATTTTACATCGTTAAAAAACTTTTTTATTTCATGAGAGAAAAAACTTTCTACTCTGTCTTTTCATTTTTCTATTCTGAAACCCTACAGCGTTTTCCTCTTAATTTTAAAGAAAATTATATAAACAATATTATAAAATATTATTAATATTTTGTCAATTCTTTAAAAGAGATGGTGGCTGACATCAAGAGACCGAAAATATACCAGAACAGAAGCCTGGTCGATTCTATATCCCACAGATAATGATCAAAAAGTGAAATTAAGAGAAGATACAACATTGATCCCTTAAGAATACGTATTAACCAGTAAAATTCTTTTGTTCCACGTGGAACATTTGGTGATTGGGTGAGGAATTGTTCCACGTGGAACATTTTCAAAAAATATACTCCGGTAGTAAAAAAGATCATTATACCAATAAGACCTATCTCTGCCCAAAGGATCAGGTACATATTATGAGCTGGCTGGAACTGCCAGGAAAGCAACTTTTCAGAAGAAAAGTCTTGCATTACCAGTACACTTTGACCTATTCCAGTACCCAAAAGAGTATTTTGGCTTATTTCAGCTATATACCCCCTCTGAAGGAACAATCGCTCCTCTAGAGGCTGCCAGAGAAAAAAGTACCAATTAAAAGCCCTCGTTAAGAAGATTAAACCTATAATAACCAGAATACACCTAAAAGGTTTTTTCCATTGTTCCACGTGGAACATTTGGTGATTGGGTGAGGAATTGTTCCACGTGGAACATTTCATTTTGATCCATTGCCAAAAACTCCCTATTGTTCCACGTGGAACATTTGGTGATTGGGTGAGGAATTGTTCCACGTGGAACACTCCAAAAGCAAAATAGAGTACTGCTACTCCAAAGGAGAGCCAGCCGGCTTTTGAGAAAGTGAGTAAAAAGCTGAAAAGCTGAATGACAAAAAGCTCTCTGTACCAGGATGGTAGATGTTCCACGTGGAACATTTGGTGATTGGGTGAGGAATTGTTCCACGTGGAACATTTTCCTGTGGAAAACCAGTGGATAAGCTATAGTAAAAAGCAAAGTTATCCCCAAAAAGCCTGAAAGGACATTGGGGTGGAGAAAAAGTCCATAAGGGCGAATAAGTATTTGATCAAAGAGAATAACCTTTGCTATACCAGGTTCTGTGACTGAAAAACTACTTTCTTTTAGAAAAGTCAATCCTAGAGATCCCTGTGTCCAGAACTGACCCAAAGCTATCAGGGACTGAAAAGCTCCCAGGAGAATAGTCCCCTGGAAGAGTTTTTTCCAAATGTTCCACGTGGAACATACTTCCTTTAGATTCTTCATTGTTCCACGTGGAACAATGAAGAGAAACAAAATAAGAACCAAACCATATCCTTCCCAGAGCCTTAGTGAAGTATACCAAGCAAGTTCTGAACTTTTTGCCCAAAAAGATGAGAATGTTGACCAAAGAAGAAAAGGAAGTGGGAGAATAAAAAGGGTGTTCCTATGTTCCACGTGGAACATTTTTTTCCACCATGATATTGACAATATATTATTTTTATTTTCTAATATTATATAGAGAAACAAGATTACAATAACCAAGTCGGAAAAATAGAGAGAGATATCGGTATACTCATTGAAATTCCCACTGTCATCTGGAAAAAAAACAAAAAAGACCTTTCGTATTGAAAGGGTCATAGAAAAAAGGAGGAGGAATAAAAGGGAGATTCCAAACGGAAACTTTTTCAGAAAATCAGTCCGTACAGCCATATCTGCATACAAAGAGATGTCTCTATTATAGCGAAATAGGACGCTTTGGATAGGGGAGGATGATTGACGAAAATCAAAAACTCAGTAATGATGGGGAGGTAGTTTTGGGCCTGTAGCTTAGCTGGTAGAGCGCCTCCATGGCATGGAGGAGGTCAGGA
>CAYYET010000038.1:0-8923 GCA_964471075.1 uncultured Bdellovibrionales bacterium | reverse complement strand
TCGCTATACACCGCCTCTTCATCAATAGTCACGAGTTCATTCAGATCTTTGACCTGCTCCATCACAATGGTAGCGGTAAAGAGTTTAGTCAGCGAAGCAATCTGTCGCTGTTCATCGGCATTTCTCGCGTACAGGATCTTTCCAGAATCTACATCCATAATAACCGAGGCATGAGCACTTAAAATGGTAAGATTGGGCGAATATTCCTTCATTTCCGGTTGAAACCCCGTAGCCATTTCACGACTTTCAGAAACCAACGGTTGAGTAGGGTCTCCTCCGGTAGAGGTAACGGGTTCAAATCGTTTTTCCTCTCCTTGAAATAGGTTCAAAATGTTTTTCCCATGAGCAATCAAGGAACCCTCTTTACCCCATACAACAAAGTACACGGCACCAAGTATGATTATGAGAAAAATGAAAAAACGCATACCGTATTATTTTTGATCTGTTTCTCTTTGTTCTTCTGGTACTTCCTGTTCCAAAATCATGCGGAGTCGTTCATCCTGAGACAATGTTTCATATTGAGGAAGTTGGGAAACTTTTTCTATACCGAGTACCTGAAGAAATCGCAGTGTTGGACGATAGAGATACCCACGATTGTCACTCGGATTTCCTTCACGAGAAATAAGATCTCGGAGCAACAGGTTACGAAGAGTAAAACTGCAATTCACTCCACGAATAGCGTCAATTTCCGCCCGCGCAATAGGAGCTCGATAGGCAATAATGGAAAGTACCTCCAAAGCCGCTTTACTGAGGCTTTCTTGAAGAGCGCTCTTGGTAAAAGATTCTACAAAAAGAGCATTCTCTGGTTTGGTAGAGAGAAGAGCGGTCCGATCATTACGAATGAGCATCAGCCCTCGTTCTGTATCTTCTTGATACTTTGCTCCTAACCTCTCAACCAGTTCTTCTACTTCTTTTTCTGAAAGTGAAAGTGTTTTGGCAAGACGAGCAAAAGAAAGAGGCTCTCCACTCATAAAGAGAAGAGATTCCAAGGCAGAAAGAAGAGCAGTAGATATCATAGAAATTTAGACCAGACGTTTAATACGAATATCACTGAAAAATTCTCTTTGTTCTACGGAAATAAATCTTTGTTTAATCAATTCCAACATAGCCAGAAACGATACAATAACCTCAACACGATCTTCTGCGCTCCTGACAATTTCATGGAACGACGACTCCACTCTTTGAGATAAGGTTTCTTGTAATAAAGTAATTTTTTCCTCAAGGGTAATCACGGAAGCAATCTCTTTTTCTGGCAATACTTCAAAAACGGGAATATCACCAAGGACACTGACAAAATGATCTCGCAGAGCTTCCTTGGTAATATCTTTTGGTGGATAAAACACTACCTGCGTTCCCAAGAAGCTTTCTCGAGAAAAGGAGTTCTTCGCTTTGAGAAAGAGGCTTCCTAATGCCCCAGAGGCTTCTCGAAAAAGTTTATAGGCCTTGAGACGATATTCTAGGTCTTCCATCGCCTCTTCTTCTTCATCACTAAAATCAAGGATCGGGAGCAATGCTCGAGACTTTATGAGAATCAAACGAGCGGCTACCGAAAGAAAAGCAGAAAGATTTTCCAAAGTAATAGCTTTTTCGTCTCGAATGTACCCGAG
Organism: uncultured Bdellovibrionales bacterium; assembly: GCA_964471075.1. GTDB lineage: Bacteria > Patescibacteriota > Minisyncoccia > Moranbacterales > UBA1568 > UBA1568. Next base: position 7,316 of record CAYYET010000038.1, on the reverse strand, counting down.
ATACTGATCAGCTACTTGCGCTAAACTGACCTGAGTAATATCGAGTTTTTCCTTTTCAATAAGAGTGAGGAGGAGATCTAGAGGTCCTTCGAATTTTTCCAGACGAAAATGATAGGCCATACTAAAAGAGGAAATGGTTTAGCCCATTTCCTCATTAGAATAGCATTTTTTTGACCTTTTTCCAAGGAGAAATAAGCCCTTTATACCAGGCTTTTTGCCCGTTCTCGCTGACTCACAGTATCTTTCAGAAAACACGTTTCCAAAAGGGCTAAAAACAAGATTGAGGCCACAATAAAAAAGACGCTCACTACCGGGAAAAGAAGTAGCATAAGCGTAGAGAGAATAGCCGCCACAATATTGGCGAGTGGTCTGGCCGTTCGAAAAAAAGCAATGATATCGAGACTGTCACCATCAATCTGCTTGTAAAAATACGAATCGCGTAATATTTCAATACCCGCAATACCCACCCGAGTCATAAACAAGGCCATCCCCCACGCTGCCATACTTCCAGCTGGAAGAAAGGACAAAGAAAACGTAGCCGCACAGGCAATAGCCAAACTTCCTATAAGCATCTCTTTTTCTCCAAAATAACGATCAGCCAAAATTCCTAATGGGTACTGTAAAAGTACAAAAGGTATCAGCATGATCGTAAACATAATCCCGATCTCATTCCAAGAAAAACCGAGATTTCGAAGATGAAGCGGTGTATAGATGATCATCAAAGAGTAGAAAAACTCCATAGCAAAAGAAATATGATAAATACGGAGAAGGTTGCGCTCATGAAGCATTTTTCTGATAGTGAAACTCATCCGGAGTCGTTCCTGAAAAACACGGTTATCCGTACGGAAAGATAATAAGGCCACGATAAAAACCAGAGCGTATCCTACCACCAGAACCAAGAAAATGCCCTCATAATTCCATTTTTCCAAAGTACGAAGAGACAAAAAGGGCGCTATCAAAAGACCGGCATTCATAACCGTAAGATAGAGTCCTCGGATACTGCCTGAAACCTGATCTTGAGAAAAACTTTCCAAAAGAACATCAAGGGATACCCACGTAATATTGGTGGAAACCATAAGAAGCAGAGCGGTACCCACCATCACCCACGGATTGCTTGCTGCCGCCAAAAGGGCCGAAGCGACAATGCTGACGGCCAAAGAAAGATACAGGGTTCGAGCTTTGCCCAAAAACCGAATCAGTGGCTGAAGATAGAACAGCATCCACAGAACTCCCCCATACCCTAACAGATAGAAAATCCCAACATTGCTGTTTCTGACAATGTCAGAAAAATAACTCGACAATACGTAAATAAAAAAGGCGTCGAGAAAACCGATAATAAAAGAGAGGCCACTCAACAGCCAGATTTTGTTTGTCCTTAGTTGTTCGTGATGCATTTGTGTTGTTGTCTATCTCTTTCAGTATAGAAGAGCGTACTATTTGAGACAACTGGGAAGATACCCTCGGGCCTTCGCTTCCTCTTGAGAGCTGAAACAGACCCGATTTTCTGGCTTAATCCTTTTCGCTACTGGGCAAGTCGAAAGATGATACTTATTGGAGTTTTTACTGCCAACATAGAGGCACGAAGAGGTTTTATTCTCTGTCGCTACCACTGGCTCTCCATTGGAGACCGCTGAAATTACCGTGCTCTGAGAAGAACCTTCTGAGTCTCCATTTTCTTGAGGAAGAGCCGGAACAGAAAGTACCAGAGGTGCCTGCTCTTTCGTTTGACCCTGTAAAAGCCCTGCTTCAAAACATAAAGCCCCCACCAAAAGAACAATAGCAAAGAGGGCTATTCGGTCCTTTTTTTCTTGAAACCACTGAAAAAATCGTTCTTTCATACAATCTTGACCAAAACTGAGAGCCGTGATATACTCAAATCCAGTATATCTCAATTTTCGTAATGTGTAAGGCTTTCTAGCTATGGCAACCAGAAAAGCAGGTGGATCGACCGCCCTGGGACGAGATTCCATTTCCAAGCGCCTTGGAGTAAAGATTTTTGGTAAACAAGAAGTCTCTAAAGGTAACATCATTGTCCGCCAACGAGGTACCAAGTTCCATCCTGGTAAAAACGTCAAGCGTGGTGAAGATGACACCCTTTTCTCTCTTGTTGATGGTCAGGTAGAGTTCCAGACCCGCAAGGTAAAGGACTTCACTGGCAAAGTGGTTTCCCGAACGTTTGTAAACGTCGTTCCCAAAGAAACCAAAAAGAAGAAATAATTTTCTCTCAAAAACACCCTCAGATGAGGGTGTTTTTGTTACTTCTTTTTACAGGCGTCGAGAAAAGCAACAAAAAGTGGGTGAGGGTGTAAAAGGGAGGACTGAAATTCTGGATGAAACTGAGTAGCCAAGAAAAATGGGTGATCCTTTTTCGAAAGTTCAGCAATTTCCATAAGCACGCCATTCGGAGAAGTAGCCGAAAACACCATGCCGGCCTCTCTCAATTGATCAACATATTCCGGATTGACTTCGTAACGATGCCGATGTCGCTCTACAATTTGAGAAGTGCCGTAGGCCTTAGCAGCCAAAGTCTCAGGAAAAATCTTGGCCGGATAGTGCCCGAGTCGCATCGTGGCTCCGTAGTTTTTCTTGCGCAGATTTTCTTTCTGTTCTGGCATAATATCCACTACTGGATGTTTTGCCTTTTGATCAACCTCTGTGGTATGGGCTCCGGCCAGTTTAGCTACATGACGAGCATACTCAATAACGGCCAGCTGCATGCCATAGCAGAGACCAAAATACGGGATCTTATTTTTTCGACAAAACTCTATAGCTTTAATTTTCCCTTCAATACCTCGACTGCCAAATCCCCCGGGAATAAGAATACCGTCATATTTTTTCAGACCCTTCAGTTGTTTCGAATCTTCCTCAAAGATCATGCTATCAATCCAGGTCAGCTCCAGCTTCCGCCCCACAGCACAAGCAGCATGTTTTAAGGCCTCAATCACGCTAATATAGGCATCGGAGAGAACAAAATCTCCCGTCTTAAAGTATTTTCCTACCACGCCCACTTTTAATACTTCCTTGGTACCCTTGATACGCTTTACTTTCTTTTCCCATTCACCTAGACCAACCGATTTCCGAGCTTTGAGGCCTAATTTTTTCAACAAGATGTCACTCAAATGATCTTTCTCAAAGTTTACTGGTACATCGTAAATACTTTCAACGTCCGGTGCGCTGATGACATCCTCTCTATGCACATTACAGAAAATAGCAATCTTTTCTTTGCGTTTCTCATCCAAGGGCCGATCAGCACGAGCAATAATAATATCTGGCTGAATACCAGTACCATTAAGCGTACGCACTGCATGCTGTGTTGGCTTCGTCTTCATCTCTCCCACTTTTGAAGGGGTCGGAATATAGCTCACGATAGCCGTGATGACATCTTCTGGCACCTCACTTTTGAGCATGCGAATCGCTTCCAAAAACAAGATGTTTTCGTATTCCCCTACGGTACCCCCAATTTCGATAATCGCCACATCAGCCGCTGCTTGTTTGACGGCTTTTTTAATCCGGCTGATGACTTCCATAGGAATATGCGGTACTACCTGAACACACTTCCCGGCATATTCAAGATTGCGCTCTTTTTCGATCACGGTTTTGTAGACCAAACCAGTGGTCATGTAGTTATCTCGAGTCAATTCAATGTTAAGAAATCGCTCATAGTTTCCCATGTCCTGATCAGTCTCATAACCATCTTTTAAGACAAAGACTTCACCGTGTTCGGTTGGATTCATAGTACCCGCATCAACGTTGATATACGGATCAATCTTGAGGGCCGTCACCGAAAAGCCCCGACCCTGAAGAATCTTTCCAATAGAAGAAGCGGCGATGCCCTTACCTACACCACTCATTACTCCCCCTACCACAAAAATATACTTGGTGCGTCCCATTTTTTGTTTTGTCATAGCGGTAAAAAAATAATTTTATAGAGAAAGAGCCGCTACCAGAGAGATGGAGAGCGGCTCTTTGTCAAATAACGTGGAGAGGGATTACTCCGAAGCAATCGACACTTCGAACGTCGCCTTAATATCCTGACCAAAATCAGCCGTCACCGGAAACACACCAACTTCTTTAAGAGCCTTATCAAGCACAATCACACTCTTCTCTACAGTCATGTCCATAGCTTCCAAAGCATGCGCAATTTCTTCACGGCCTACAGAACCAAACAGCTTGCCATCCTTGGCCTTACTCACAATAGTCACTTTCTTGCCAGAAAGTGAAGCAGCCAAAGCACGATATTCTTCACTGGTCTTGGTGGATTCTGCAGCTCGCTTCGCCACAAAACGCTTGGCTTGCTTTAAATTTCCAGGAGTAGCTAAATCAGCCAAAGCCTCAGGAAGCAGATAGTTAAATCCGTACCCGTTCTTTACTTCCTTGATATCTCCCGCTTTTCCTAGACCTTTCACATCTTTAATAAGAATCACTTTCATAACAAACATTTCACCTATTACTTGAGTTAGCCTATCGTATTCTCACCCTTTTGGCAAGACAGTTATTTTCTCTATTTTTTGCCAGAAAAAACAAAAAGGATAAGCCAGCCACATATAACTAATACTGAGCCAGCAAAAAAGGGCGCCTGCACTCCTAAGAAGCCAGAGAAGCTGCCAGCCAAAAAGGGAATAAGCCCCTGAGAAAGAGCCATGAGCGAGCCGTTAATACCGAGTGCTGCTCCCTGCTTTTCTGCCGAAACACTCTTACTGACCAGTGCCATCATATTGGCCATAGAAAGACCATTAGGAATAGCCAAGAGTGGAATAATAGCGTAGAGCACCAATACTGACGGCATAAGCGGATACAGGCTTATTGCCCCTGCCAGAACAAGGAGGGAGATACGAAGAATAGTGCGTTCGCTATATTTCTTACTGAGAATACGCAAGATAAATAACTGGGTAATAATAATCCAGAAGCCACTGGCTCCAAAAAAACTACCAATAGCTTTTTCTGATAATCCAAAGCGATTCACGAGGAGAATTCCGATAAAAGAAGTAAAGAAGGCGAACCCTGACATATAAAGAAAGCCTGAGAAATACACCGGTCGCGCATCTTTATCTTTCCAAGCAGAAATAATATTCTGAATACCCTTCAAGAAATGAAAGTTGTGACTGGCTCGCTTGTTCTGATTGGTTTCAGGAAGGAACAAAGAAATAGAAACTACATTAATGAGCCCTAAAATAGCGGCTACCCAAAAAGGAGCTGCAGCATTTCCAGACAAACCAGAAATCCATCCACCAAGGATGGGTCCTAGGATAAATCCCATACCAAAAGCGGCGCCAATAAGACCAAAATTCTTGGCCCGATCTTTTGGTTCAGTAACATCAGCAATACTCGCCTGAGCAATGCTAAAGTTCGCTCCAGCCAGTCCTGCTACTGCTCGACTGACAAAAAGTAAAGTAAGAGAAGCAATCGATACTCCCAGTCCAAATAAGAGCTGAGAAAGTGCTAACACTCCTACCCCAATCGTAAGTAACTTCTTTCGGCCGTAGACATCAGAGAGTTCCCCCAGGATCGGAGCAGCCAGAAACTGCATCAGACCAAACAAGGCCGTTACGATACCAGCCAAAAAGTATTGCTGACTTTGAGTGTATCCTTGAAGGAGGAATGACGGAGAACTTGGATCAGTAAAAATAATCGGAATAATCGGAAAGACCATGCCAATACCAATCATGTCGATCAGTAAGGTAATAAAAAGCACAATAAGAGATTTTTTCTGCATACTATATTATTATTTTTTATGGTGGACCCGAGGAGAATCGTCCGCCGGCTGGCGGATCAGCCTCCGCAACGTGCCCCGCACCAAAACTTCTTTAATTCACTTTGTGGACTCATCGGGAATCGAACCCGAGACTCAGCAATGCGAATGCTGCGTAATACCACTTTACTATGAGCCCTTTCAAAAAAGTTTTAGTGCGGTGTGAAAATGCAGCGTTGTACCTCCGCCAGCTGGCGGAGAACTACAGGCCCTCAAGTGGGTATTGTAACGGAAGGAAGATAAAAACTCAAGAAAGAAAACACCCTACCACAGAATTCTGTAGTAGGGTGTGTGTCACTTTCCCGGATCAGGTCTCAGGCTTAGAACGTCACGATCCGATACTTGTTGTCGGTGATCGGGGTGATGCCCTTCGTCTTCGAGAGGGAGTAGAGGGCGATGCCTTCGTCCTTTCGCAGGCCACAGATCGTGCCGCCGTTGAGCCCCTCCTTGAGGAGAGCCTTCAGGTCTTCGGGACCACGGTAGATGAGGAGCGGCTCCAGGTGGTCGTGCTCGTCGAGCACGCCCAGTTCCTCGATCGGTTCCACCGATCCTTGGATGAGACGGAGTTCCCGAGTGACGGAAACGAGCCTATCCTTGGAAGGCTTGCCGCCGCCGGTCTTGGAAACCCGGAAGGCTTCGATCGGTTCGCCGTACTGGCCGGTCTCGATGTCATAGGACTCGACCCGGATACAGCCGACCATGGGGAAGCGAAAGCCACTGCTCGCCCACGACCGGGATGCCCAACCGGCAAACCCCTTCCGCCGTGTAGGCCTTGATGTGGCGGCGCGCGAGCAGGACGGCACGGAGGGCCTGACGCCTTTCCGCTTCGCTCTGCTTCGCAGCGTCTCGAAGAGCCCGCTCTGCAGCCTTGGCTGCTTGGCGACGCGAGATCTCCTTCTGCTTGCGTTCTTCCTGGATCTTGTTGAGGGCGAACCTCTCGCCTCCGCTCAGGTTGGGCCCGACACGCTTGCCGCTGTCGGTCAGGAACCACGCGACCATGTCCTTGGCCAACGCGACCAGGGTAAGGTCGCGGCCGCCGATGCGAGTGGTCTTGCCACCCACGCCGGTCACCGCCTTGCCCTTCTCGAGATCAGCCACGATGACGAGGTCGATCAGGAGCGCCTGGTAGACGACGGCGATCATGAGCTCGTCCTCCACCCAGAGCGGAACGGAATAGGACTTCTTCTTTTCGCCCTTCGGATATTTGCAGACCTCGAAAGACCAAAGGATCTTCCTGGTGTCCTGCCGGATCACTTCCACCGGCCGGAGTTCGTCCGTGCCTTCGGGTCGCAAGACCTTCAGGACATACGGAGAGGATTCGGGACCGCAGGGAACTTCGGCGACAGCGACCTTGCCATCGCGCGACGGAGCGAACTTCACCCCATCCGGAACGAAGAAACGCCTGACGGGGGAAATCTGAAACTGTGCCATGATGCCCTCCTTGTGGGCGGGAAAAGTTGATGAAAAAGGACCGCGCCGTTTCAGGAAAAACTTCCATTCACGACCTCATATTATAGCATAGAAAAATAGTACCGTCAATATGGGAAATATGGCTTAAAGAAAGAAA
>CAYYET010000037.1:0-8934 GCA_964471075.1 uncultured Bdellovibrionales bacterium | reverse complement strand
GAAAGGGTTCCGGCAGGTTATAGGGCGCGACTGCAACTTCCTGCACAGCCGTGATATCGCCCATGAGTGTGACGTTATGCCACGGCTCTTGACGCATACTAGCCGATTTGGGTTGCACGATGTAGCCACCTTCCTCCTTGAGGCTTGCGCACCCAGAGGAGAGAAGAACAACGATGGAGGCCACCAAGGCTCCCATCAGACGATGAACAGCCTTCATGAGACCTCCAAATTTGATTACAGAATGATGACAAATTTTCAAAGATCAGAGAACCGAAACCTTTCCTAGGAAGAAAGCAATACACGTGATAACAAGTGGATCGCTCTCTTCCCAGGAGGCTTGAGCGAACTCAAGCCAGGGAGAAACTTATCGCAACATTTCATCTAAAGGAGCTTCGTCATTTCGGAATACCGGTTTCTTACGGGACTCATATTGTACCACAAGGAAGAAGGCTGAAAGGAAGATACCAGCCAAAAAAGCAGCGGCCGTTACCTTGATGATTTCCTTCGCGGTCGGATTCTCTTCAGTGATCGGACCAGAAAGAACGCGAATTTCTACGCTCTTTTCGTCACCACCACGGAACAAGACGTTTTTTTCAACCAATACCTGAGCAATACCATCCATGACACGAGCCACATCACGTTCTCGGTCACCAGATACCGTAACACTCAAGATACCCAGTTCCAGATTCTTTTCAACCGTTACCATGCTGCTCCAAGTAGCCAAACGAGTCTTTTTGTCAGAAGGCAAAAATTCCTGGTTCACTTTTCCGGTTTCTATCACAGCATTGATAAACTTTTCACTGTACACTGCTTCGCTCAACACCTTACCGAGATACTCGGAAGATTTAAAGAGTGAATAAAAATCTTGGGTCTGAGCATTGGTCTGCACTACCAAGAAATCCATCTTTGTCTGAAATGGCTTTTCCGTCATCATCAAAACAAAGAAGCTGACTACAGCAAAAACCAGTCCCCCAAGAATCAGGGTACCTATTTTCGACCGCAAAAACCCGAACAAATGCTGATTTCCCATAGAGAAATATCATTATTTATGAACCCTATATACTACCAAAAAATAAGCAAAATGTCAATAGTCAGCCAGATACAGAAAAACCATAGTCTGATGGATCAGAACTATGGCTTTTCTAAGCCTTTTTTCAATGAATGCGCCCTTAGAAGAAGCGGCTTAACTTTTCGAGAAGTTGAAACTGGGAAACATCCCGGAGCGTCACCAAAAGCATGAGAAGGAGCAGGAGAATAAAGCCAACTTGATGAATAGCATTCTCTACTTTATGACTTACTGGACTCCCTTTGAGCTTTTCAATCAGGATAAAGAGAATGCGCCCTCCATCAAGAGCCGGGATCGGAAGGATATTAATAATACCAAGATTGATAGAGAGCAGCGCGGCAAACTGAAGGAGGTAGGGAAGACCGAGATCGCTCATCTGTTTCGTCAGATAGACAATTCCGACTGGACCCGTGACATCGAGCGCTGTTTTCTCAGCGCCAAAGAGTGACAGAAGCATCTTGCCAAAAGCATCAAAGATAGCCACCGTAATATTGTACGTCGTCAGCGCTCCACGATAAATAGCTTCGTACCAAGGATAAGAAACCACCGCGGTTTCTGAAAAAGAAATACCCAAAGCTCCTTCGGTAGCCGGATAGGTGGTTCGCGGAGCCCCAGAAAGGGATAGTTTTTCACCAAAACGATCAACACTTACGGTAATAGTTTCGCCCTTGTGACCAGCAATCTCTTGAGACACTTGATCCATAACCGTGATCTCTTGGCCATTGATGGACAGGATTTCATCCCCTGCCTTCAGTCCCATACTTTCGGCTGGGGTCCCTGAAACCACCTGAAGAATCTGAATTTTCTCTCCCGGATACTTACCATGTTCACTGGGTTCAATAGGCTGTGGCAAGCCTATCATGAGTACGAGAGAAAGAAGAAACCAGGCAAAGAGAAAGTTCATAAAAACTCCTGCTGCCAAGACTTTAATTCTCATCCACGCAGGTTTGCCGGCAAAACTTTCTGGGTCACTCGTATCATGACCATCTTCTCCGGCAATCTTCACAAAGCCACCAAGCGGAATCCAGTTCAAAGAATACACTGTTTGATGACTCGGCATTTCCTTGTTTCCCCAGACCATTTTATATTTTCCCGTGGTCTCATCTTTCACAAAACCTCCTAAACGAGGCGGAAAGCCAAAACCAAACTCTTCTACCCGGATACCATTACGCTTGGCCGTGAGAAAATGACCCAGCTCATGAACAAAGACGAGGAGACCAAGGAGAACAACAAAAATAATAATAGTAAGCATACTCGTTTAGACAGTCAATATTTCTTCTTCTTTTTTCTTCCGTAACGCTTCCAGCTTCTGATTGTATTCATCCACGAGTTTCTGGAGCTCTTCTTTACCCGCAAACTTATCATCCTCAGAAATATCGCCGGCTTTTTCAAAATCTTGAATATCTTTCCAAAGCTCTTCACGAATGTTTCGGACAGCAATACGAGCATCTTCTGCTCTTTGATTCAAAGTTTTGACCAATGTTTTTCTGGTTTCTTCGGTAAGCGCTGGGAGGGTAAGACGCAAAGACTGGCCATCATTGGCAGGATTAAGGCCCAAATCAGACTCCCGAATCGCAGCCTCAATAAGAACTAATCCTCCCTTATCCCAAGGCTGGATAAGAATCTGACGCGCCTCGGGAATATTAATAGCCGCCATCTGACGAAGCGGCGTCTTGGTACCGTAGTAATCCACCATCAAATTTTCTACCAGTCCAGGATGAGCTCGACCCGTACGGATCTTGGCCATTTCATTGGCAAAATGCTCAACGGCTGCTGCAAAACTTTCTCTCTTTTCCTCTATCAGCTCTTTCACCATAGTCGTATACAGATTTACGTTTTAAAATTTCCGGAGACCAAAATAAATAGTACTCGGTAGAGACAGATCGTACTTGATAATACTTACCCCACGATCAATGGACAGTTCCACCGTAGACCAGGTCATACCACGATCAGTAGACTTGTAAAAAACTTTTCCTGCCGTATAGACAATTTCTGCCGAATTTTTTGGATTAACTGCCAAGGATCTCACAGGAAATTTCCGAGAACTTTCTATAATAGGGAGCGCCTGCCATGACTTGCCGTAGTCCCCGCTGTGAAAAAGTCCGTTCATGGCTCCAGCATACAAACTACCTCCTTGGCTTGGATCAGCCACAATAGTCAGGAGACTGCTTGGAGAAACTGCAGGCACATTTGTTGCCTGACCATTCTGAGTCGGAGCTTGAGACATCGTTGTGCCATTAGAATAATCATTCCAGGTGTTTCCTCCATCACTCGTCATAACCGTTCCTTTGTTTAAGACCAAAAAGGTTACGGTTGCTGGAAGACCGGGGTAGAAAACGATATCCTTAATCGGAGCAGTGGCTACAAAAATATTCTTCCAGGTTTGGCCACTGTCGGTACTCTTGATAATGACCCCCGTACTCGTACCAGCATAGAGCGTACTCGGTACCTCTGGATGAGAACCTAAAACAGTGATGAAGGTTCCGGCAGCTGGTTCGGTGTATATTTCTTCCCAGTTTTTTCCGGCATCACCCGAGCGATAAATTTTTCCAGCATCACCAAACACTCCACTCGCATATACCAGTGAAGTATTCGAACGATCAATGGCCACACCGTAGGTCTTCGTAGGAGGAAAATTAAGCTTCTCCCACGTTTCGGCCCCATCAGTAGTTTTAAACAGCCCGCTACTCAATGTGCCCATATACATGACTTGCTGGTTGTCCGGATTGAATACGAGACTCAGTATATCAGCAGAGGTCATCTTCTGGTCTAAGCCATTAACCGTTACTTTAGGAACAAAGGTATCGCCACCATCGGTAGATTTCCAGACACTTCCACCACTGCCGGAAAGACCACTAGGAGCCACTGGTAATTTAATCGTACAGCCTGAAAGAAGCAGAGTGGCTGACACTACAAACAAGAGTTTTTTTACCATATGGTACAGGGGTTTAATCTTCCTTATTATAGCAGGAAAAGGCTTTTTGTATAAAGAAAAAAGACGAGCATTGCCCATCTTATGAAGAAAGATCGAAACGGTTGTAGAGACGAAACCGCTTCCGCGAAGGAGAACCCGGATTCCAGCCGGAAACTACTTCCGCTGCTTCGCCTTGTGTCCATTCCTCAAGTTCAGCAGCAGCTTTCCGGCTCATTTTGACAGCCCAAGGGAAGCGAAGCTGCCAGGCATAGTTGGCCACAAAGCATTTCCAGGAAAGACGCGCTTCCAGTTGCCACTGCTCTTTGGATTTCTGCGGACTCACTTGTTCGAGCTTGATGAAAGCCATAACCAGCTCTCCAAGTAAGCCCACGCAAAGAATGACCAGGAGGAACACCCCTAAGGCACTCCAAAATACTCCCGCACTTTTGTCCATGACCACCTCCGCAAAAAATTGGTAAAGAAGCTATAATGGTGGGTGCGGGGGGAATCGAACCCTCGACCGTTGGCTTAAAAGGCCACTGCTCTACCGACTGAGCTACGCACCCGATAATTTGTAAAACAAAACAATTGTACCTACCTGGGGCACTTTCGTCAATTCTCGCTACTGTTTGGGCTCTATCTTGTCCTTACCAACGTATTTCCGCAATACTTCAGGTACTACAACGCTGCCATCAGCTTGTTGATAGTTTTCAAGGATAGCAATAAAAATACGAGGGCTCGGAAGAGCGGTGTTGTTGAGCATATAGACATGTTTTTTCTCCCCCGTGGCCGTTTCTTTGTATTTCACGTTCAAGCGACGAGCCTGCCAATCAAGGAAATTACTAGCAGAACCTGTTTCGCCATAGCGATTCATACCAGGCATCCAAGCCTCCAAGTCAAAGGCTCGATATTTACCTGCGCTCATATCTCCGGTACAAATTTGGATCTTGCGGTACGGCAGTCCCAGTTCTTTATGCATTTCTTCGGAAATGCCAATCATTTCTTCTTGCAGCGCATCCACAGCAGCCAGATCGGCTTTGGCTAGTACCACCTGCTCCACCTTCATAAATTCATGAACACGGTACATACCCTTGGTATCTTTGCCGTAGCTGCCAATTTCACTACGATAGCACTGACTAAAGCCAGAAAGCTTCATAGGGAGATCCTTTTCTTCTAAGACTTCATCAGCATAATAAGAAAGGAGCGATGGTTCGGCCGTTCCTACCAAGAATTTTCCTTCTTTGGAAAGAGAGCCGTCCGCTTCTTTGTCAGAAGTGGCTACCTGATAAATTTCATCAACTGATCCATCGTATTCCAGCCCCTTGAAGTAACCACTGCCAAAGAGTGGAAATCCTTTGACCAAAGTTGGAGGAATCATCGGTGTATAGCCTCGTGAAACCATTTTCTCGATAGCATACATCATGAGTCCCATTACTAAGAGCGCGCCTTCATTTTTCAAGTAATAGCCTCGATAGCCAGAGACTTTCGCGCCCCGTTCCAAATCCAAAATATCGAGCATTTTTCCCAGCTCCATGTGGGTACGAGGTGTGAAATCAAATTGTTTGATTTCCCCAAACTTTCCTATCTCAACATTCTCCGCATCACTCTTGCCTCGTGGCGTATCTTGCGAAACAATATTTGGCACTTGAGCCATGAGACGATCGAACTCTTCCTTCACAGCAGAAAATTGAGGTTCCAAGGCTTCAGTCTTTTCCTTGATTTCCTTACCCTTCGCTATAACCTCATTGCGCTCTTCAGGAGTCTTAGCCTGTTGAATGAGATCATTGATATCATTTTTAAGCGATTTCAATTCTTCCAATTCCTGGAGAAACTTGATCCGTTCCTGATCTTTGGCAAGCAAAACATCAACATCCAAAGAAAGATTTTTGGCTACTACTGCCTCTTTCACTACCTCAACGTTGTTTCGAATGAATTGGATATCAAGCATAAAATGTATTTTGGTGGTCGCACCTGGACTCGAACCAGGGACCTTTCGAATGTGAATCGAACGTTCTAACCAACTGAACTATGCGACCGACTATTATGATTTTTCTTTCATGGGCGGAAAAATGACTGTCTCGCGCACGGATCGTCCCAGAAGAATAGCAAAGAACCGCTCGCTCATACCAAAGCCACAAGCTGGTGGCATTCCGTACTCTAGCGCCTGCAAGAAATCTTCGTCAAGCATCATTCCTTCCTTGTCACCAGCTGCTCGAAGCTTCATTTGTTCTTCAAAACGAGCTCGCTGATCGCTTGGGTCATTGAGTTCTGCAAAACCATTTCCCAACTCGCTCTTTCCGGCTACGGGCTGGAAACGCAGTGTCCGACGAGGGTTCTGTGGATCGGTTTTGGCTAGCGGTGACACTTCCAGCGGATGCCCAACCAGAAAACAGGGCTGGATTAATTTCTGACGCACTGTCTTCTTGTAAATGATATCAATCATACGACCTTTGCCATAACTTGTCTCATACTTAATCCCTAGTTCATCCGCTTTCTTTTTGAGTTCCTCTACACTCACTTCTCCAGAGAGATCAATATCTGTTTCTTTCTTGAACTCGGTGAAATAATCCACTCGTGGGAAAGGACGACTCCAATCAATCGTTTCTCCATCATGGACTGTTTGCATGGCATCTCCTACTACTTCACGGACAATACTCTTGTACATTTCTTCTACCAGCGCCATGCCTTGCTCCATATCCATATAGGCAGCGTAGAACTCCATGTGATCAAACTCCTGAAGGTGTTCACGATCAATCCCTTCATTGCGAAAGACACGACCAATTTCAAAGACGCGTTCGTAACCACCTACCAACAAACGCTTCAGGGCTAATTCGAGAGAAATACGAAGATAAAAATCCTGATCCAAAGCGTTATGATGGGTCACAAACGGTTCTGCTTCTGCTCCTCCAGGAATATGCTCAAGAACCGGTGTCTGCACCTCCAAAAATCCTTTCTCCGCCAAAGTCCGGCGTATCGTCTGCCAGAAAATATTTTTCTTCACAAACAGTTCTTTGGTTTCTGGATTCGCCAAAAGATCAAGATAGCGACGACGCAATAATGCTTCTTCGTCCTTCAAGCCATAAAATTCCGTCGGGATAGGAAGAAGGGATTTTGAGAGAATGCGCCAAGAAGCTACCTCCAAAGTTTTTTCATTTTGTTTGGTAAGAAACAAGGCACCTGTAGCCTCTACAAAGTCTCCGAGTTCTACGGCTTCTACAAACAATTTCATTTGTTCCTGACCGAGTCCTTTTTCAGACAGAAAAAGCTGTATCTTAGCACTACCATCTTCAATATGAACAAAAGCAATCTTCCCCATAGAACGAAGCGACCGCACCCGTCCCACCAGTGTCACTGATTCCTTCGATGAGGATAATTCTTCGAAACGAGAAAGAGCCGTAGCATTGTCCATGCTGCGGTTGGTTTTTTCTGGATAAACATCTCCAAAAGCTTCTTTCAAACGGGAAAGCTTTTCGTGTTTCGTAGCCAAGATATCTTCACGCATATGAACCAATTGTAGCCTTTCCTAAAGCAAAAAGCAAGAAACCCTCACAATTTCTGGAGGGTTTCTTTTTTGTGTGAAAGGAGGTGTTTATTTCACCTCAAGGATTTCATATTTCACAGCTCCGGCAGGGGCCATGACTTCTACTTTATCGCCTTTGCCTTTTCCTAAAAATGCCTGGCCCAATGGAGATTCGTTGGAAATCTTTCCAGTAGCCGGATCAACTTCGTTGGAACCGACGATTTCAAAATGAAATTCCTTCCCATGAACCTTCACAGAAAGCCGAGAACCCATACCAACCGTACTACTACTCTTGTGAGGAGCAGCGACCACTGAGTCTTTCAGCATGCCTTCAAGTTCTGCAATCCGAGTTTCGTTCTCGTTTTGATTATGCTTGGCTTCAGTATACTCGGCGTTTTCCGACAAATCACCCTGCTCTTTGGCTTCCTTGATAGCCTCAGCAATTTCTTGACGAATCTTGGTCTTGCGTTCTTCAAGCTCTGTCTGCAGTTTCTTGAGACCTTCTTCGGTAAAAATCTTTGCCATGGTAGTGTATTAACAAAAGAAAACTTCTATCCCTGGGGAAAGAAGAAATGGTTTAGAGTTCCTCAATAGTACCAGAAGCCAAAAAAATGTCAATGTCTCATTTTTTGGCTCTATAAAGGCTTTAATTTCCTTGATTTCTCGAAAAATACCACTGATAAACCTCTTTAGTAACTGGGACAGCATTGTATCCTTCCTCCCCTTGTCCTTCCACCAAGACGATCATAGCCAGTTCTGGATTCTCATAAGGAGCAAAGGAGACAAACCAGCCGTGAGTCTGATGCCCAGTACCAAACTGCGCCGTTCCCGTTTTCCCCGCTACCGCCACAGGCAGATCCTTCAAAGATTGAGCCGTGCCTTCCGTAACAGTTTCCCTCATACCCTCCCGTACAATACGCAAAATATTTGGATCAATAAATCCTTGGCGAGTAATCTCCGGTTGAATCATCCGTACCTGACCGCCAGGAGAACGCACCTGTGAAACAACATGCGGCACATAGAGCGTGCCACCATTGGCAATCGTAGCCACTGTATTGACTATCTGAAGTGGTGTCGCTGTAACAAAGCCCTGACCAATAGCAGCGTGATAGTCATCGCCAATATACCAACGCTCTCCAATTTTTTCTTGTTTCCAGGCAGGATCAGGAATAAGTCCGTCGGCTTCACCAAGGAGATCAATACCGGTTTTATGACCATAACCAAATAACTCTTCGTATTTTTTCATCTTCTCCATTCCTAAGCCCCGAATATTCCCATAGCCACCTCCTACGGTGTAGAAAAAAACGTCACTGGAGACTGCGATAGCACGCCTAATATCAGTGAAACCGTGCGCTTTCCAATCACCAAAGAAAAAATTTCCAATACTGATACCGCCACGACTTTCTATTTCCGTGTGTTCATCAACGACGCCCC
>CAYYET010000036.1:0-8956 GCA_964471075.1 uncultured Bdellovibrionales bacterium | reverse complement strand
GAAGAACGCGCTTTTGCAGAATACTATGAAACAGTAGTGAGTGAGCTTCGTGAGAAAGTTGAAAGCAAAGAAATTGATGCCCCTCTTGAGCGCGTGTCTAAATTAGCCGCTAATTATCTGTTGACTGAACTCCGGAAACATTTGGTAGAAAAAAATCAGAATATTTCCGAAGTACCAATTACGCCAGAAAACTTTGCTGAGTTTATTGGTATTGTGGCTTCTGGCAAGATTAACTCGAGTGCTGCTCAGACCGTGCTTGCGGAAATGTATTCTGGAGCTGATGGTGATACCGATCCTTCGCACATTATTGATCGTTTGAATCTTGGCCAGATGAGTGACAGCGGAGCTATTGAGGCGATCGTTGATGAAGTACTGGCTGCCAATAGTCAGTCAGTGGTAGATTATAAAGCAGGCAAGCAAAATGCCTTTCAGTACCTTATTGGTCAAACCATGAAGGCTTCGAAAGGGAAAGCAAACCCTCAGGTAGTAGCGGATTTATTGCGCCAGAAACTGGCATAGGAGGTGACCATGTTTGAAACGCCCAGCCCTCTTTCGAGAATCAAGAATCTCATTCCTGTTGATCCCGCTTGGCTGGCTAAGTGGGAACAAGTCTGGAAGTCAAACGAGCCGGAACGTGAAAAGGCCATGCGCGAGGCAGCCGAACGTGCTCAAGAACTGAGGAACATCTTGTTGTTCTGAAGAGCATTCAAAAAGGTGAAGGATGAATATCCGCACCTTTTTTCATTATTCTTTTCCGATGATTTTATAAGCTTCTTTGGGATCTGAGATCCAGTGAATATGGGCACCCATTTTTTCGTAGCGACGTAGCCAGGTGAGCTGGCGTTTAGCATAGTGGCGAGTTTCAAAATTGAGCCGTTCCTTCATTTCCTCTTTTGAAATTTTTTTCTGAAGAAAGAGAGAAAGATATTTGTATTCCAAGCCGAAACTTTCCAGTTTTTTAAAGCCGATCCCTTCTTCTCGAAGTCGTTTTACTTCAGCCAGCATGCCTTGCTTCAGGCGTTTTTCGAGGCGTACTCCAATCTTTTGGTCGAGGGTTTCTTTTGGGGGGTTGAGAGCAATAAAAACAACACCATCATTCTTTACTGTTTTTTTGACAGACAGAGGAACCTTTCCAAGTGTAGCGATGATTTCGAGCGCGCGAATAAGACGTATTTTATTTTTCGGATCAATGGTTTTGGCTCGTTTTGGATCTTTTTTCTTGAGTTGCGCGAAAAGTTTTTCAGCCGAAAGTTTCCCGAGTCTTTTCCGAAGTTTCAGATCAGGTTTGACGGCCGGAAAGGAGTCTTCCTCAAGGAGTGCTTGAATCCAGAAACCAGTACCACCACAGATAATCACGGTTTTCCTGCGTTCTTTTATATCGGCTCTTACTTTTTTGGCATCACGAACAAAGTGAGTGACGTTGTACGAGCGCTTAGGGCTAGCGACATCGATAAGCCAGTGCTTAGCCTGTTTTTGCTCGGCTTTGGTTACCTTGCCAGTACCAATATCCATGCCGCGATAGACCTGACGGCTGTCAGCGGAAATAATTTCCCCATTGTATTTCTGAGCCAAAGCAATCGCTAAATCCGACTTTCCAGAAGCTGTGGGCCCCATAATTACCAGGGTGTTCTGTATTGACATACAGGGGAAAAAAGTGTTTAAGTAAAGAGTCTTCCAAGAAGACGCATTGTACCTCACTCACAACACTTTCGCAAGGAGAAGACCATGACCGTTGAGCATGACAAAGTCCCAAGCTACCTCCTCGTCATCTGCACGAGAAATCTTCGTGAAACAGGGGACAGGGATCACCCCATGACCACGACCCTTCGCTCGGAGGGCAAGTTCGTCTTTCAATGCGATGACTCGTCCCAAGCTGCTCGCTTGAAGATGGGCCTGGAAGATGCGCTGCAAAGACATGTGGAGTCGGCGCCTGCCGGGCTGGCTGTGGCGGTATCGCAGCCGCTCTTTGCCAACGAGCTCGGTCAGCACCGGGTGTACTGTCAGGCGGATGACGACACTTCGCCGGAGCAGTACTACCTGAAACTTCTTCGGTTTGTGGAGCAGGTTTTTGCCAATCAGCTCGCGAGTATCGAAGCCAAGTGCTGAGGCAGTGAGAGGGTCGCTATACCAACGTATAGGACCCTTTTTTATTTGGTTATAATACAGATTCAATACCTTCAAGGGCTTTGATTTGAGTCAGATGATCATCCGTAGGATCAACAGAAAAGGTGGTTTCGATAGTAGCGCCAGGCATTTTGACGGTGACTGCACGGTTACCTTTGGGGAGAGATTTCAGAAGTTCTGAAAGAGCAGCAATAGTTTGAGTAGGATTAGTGCTGCTAATAGTGATAATAAGTTTTGAGGTGTCTACTGGTTCAGAGATAGAAACTGGTCGAGCCAGTTTACTCCTTGTGGCTTCGGTACGGGCAAAATGTGTAAGGGTGTCGGGAGAAACTTTCTCGACACTTTCTGCAATGCAACGGAGCTGGCCATCTTTGTGAGAGAGTCTGACTTCCACAATGACTACCTCGCCTTCTCTCCAGGAATCGCCTGTATGTTCGGCGGTTTTACCAAATACCAGCATCTCCACACGACCGGTCATGTCTTCAATTCCTACGAAATACATGTTACTACCTGTTTTGGTCATGACTTTCCTCACGGTTGTAATGACTCCACCCACTCGGACTCGAGCATTGTCTGGCTTCTTTTCAAGGTCCCCCAAAGGAGTGGCGACTTTTTCAAAGTATGCTTGGTATTCGCTTGTTGGATGATCGCTCACATACAAACCAAGAAGTTCTTTTTCCCAATTGAGACGTGTCTCTTTGGAAGCAGGAGGAGCGGGAACAAGCTGAATTTTACTGACCGGCATACTAAGTTCTCCAAAGAGGCTGTTCGCATGGGTTTCAGAAAGCGTTTTCAAGTTTTTACCATGGCGCAATATAGCTTCTAGATTATCAAGGATCATTTGTCGTTCTCCGAAATCCTCCAGCGCTCCTACTTTTGAGAGCGCTTCTATAGATTTTTTATTGAGGTCTTTGGTATGAATACGTTCGACAAAATTTTCGAGGCTGGTATATTTCCCATTTTGTTTACGCTCTTCCACAATATCTTTGGCTACAACATGACCAACGTTTTTAATGGCGTTAATTCCAAAACGAATCTTATTTTTTTGTCCTTCGCCCAAGATAACTGAAAATTCCTCGAAGCTTTCATTGACTGATGGCGGCAAGACTTCGATGCCCATTTCTCTCGCTTCGGTTACCTCAATAGCAATACGGTCAATGTTGTCCTGATCGGAAGTGAGGAGAGCGGCCATGAATTCAGCGGGGTAGTGAGCTTTCAAATAGGCTGTTTGATATCCAATCAAGGCGTAACAAGCTGCATGAGCGCGGTTAAATCCATAGCGAGCAAATGGTTCAATAAAGTCCCAGACATCTTCCGCCTGCTTTTGAGTAATCTCGGGATTTTTCACGGCACCGTTAATAAATTTGTCACGTTGTTCGTCCAGAAGTTCTTTAATTTTCTTACCCACTGCTTTACGTAGGATGTCAGCTTCGGCATAGGAGAAGCCTGCGAATTTTCGCGCAATTTCCAATACCTGGTCCTGGGTAACAATCACTCCGTAGGTATCTTTGAGGATAGGCTCAAGGATGGGGTGAAGGTAGGTGACTTGTTTGCGTCCGTGCTTGCTTTCAATAAAGTCAGGGATAGCATCCATGGGTCCTGGTCGATAGAGAGCTACCATAGCCAGAATATCCTCAAAGACCGTGGGCTTGAGCTGTTTCAGATAGCGTTTCATACCAGAACTTTCCAACTGGAAGACTCCCGTAGTTTGAGCTTTTTGTAACAATTCGTAGGTAGCCACATCATCGAGCGGCAGATGGTCGAGAATGGTAGAAACAGAGGCTTGTGCCGGATCAACCCCTAATTTTTCACAGAGTTCCGGCATCTTTTTTAGGGCTTTGACGATGCGTAAAGTATTTTGAATGATAGTGAGGTTTTTCAGTCCCAAGAAGTCCATCTTGAGCAGCCCGATTTTCTCTACGGCGTTGGCCTTGGTGGAAGCAGCATACTGTGTTACCACCCCTTCTCGAGTTCCGGACACACGCTGGAGTGGAGTGTATTCTGTCACTGGATCTTTCGTAATCACCACACCGCAAGCATGCATTGAGGCATGGCGAGACAATCCCTCGAGTTTCTTGGCGGTGTCGATCAGTTTCTTCGCATCAGCATTTTCGGTGTACCATTGCTGAAATTCCGGGACCTCCTCCAGAGCTTTCGCAATGGAAGTAAACATAGGAATCATTTTCGAAGTCTTGTCACAGAAGTCATACGGAAAGCCCAACGCTCGACCAACATCGCGCACGGCCGCTCGGGCAGCCATGGTTCCGAAGGTAATAATCTGCGCTACATGATCATTGCCGTACTTTCCACGTACATAATTGAGTACATCATCACGACGATCGTCAGCGAAGTCCATATCAATATCAGGCATCGATACACGTTCTGGATTGAGGAAACGTTCAAAAATAAGATGAAACTCAATCGGGTCTACATTGGTAATACCAGTAAGATAGGCGACAAATGAGCCGGCGGCTGAACCACGCCCAGGTCCGACAATCACGCCATTATCTTTGGCCCAGTTGGTGAAATCTTGCACAATCAAGAAGTAGGAAGCAAAGCCCATTTTTTCAATCACAGAGAGTTCGTAATTCATACGTTCTCGCTGTTCAAGAGTAATTTCTTTGCCAGGGTAGCGCTTCTTCAGTCCTGCTTCGCAGAGTTTTCGGAGTTCCTGGTCGGCTGTAACGCCTGAAGGCAGAGGAAAGGAGGGGAGGTGGTTCTCGCCCATCTGAATGGTCACGTTACAGGCCTCAGCGATTTTTTCGGTGTTGTTGATGGCTTCTGGAACATCTTTGAAAATTTCTGCCATTTCTTCGGGAGAACGTAGGGAGAGGTCAAGTGACATCATGCTGAAACGTTCATGATCGCTGACCTTTTTGTTGTCACGAATACAGAGCAAAATATCCTGAATTTCTGCGTGCTCTTTTTTGACATAGTGCACATCAACGGCCGCTACTACAGGAATACCTGTTTCTTGGCTGATTTGAATCAGTCCCTGATTAGCGGCGACTTGGTTTTCTTGTTCGAAATGGGGACCGAGTTCTAGATAAAAATTATCTTTACCAAAAATTTCCTGATATTCTAGGGCTACTGTTTTGGCACGTTCATAATTACCATAGATAAGCTCGCTTGGAATTTCTCCCTGAAGCGATCCCGACAAGGCAATCAGTCCTTCGCTATATTGACGCAGTAGATTTTTGTCGGCTCGCGCCTTGTAATAGAAACCTTCCAGCTGGGCTATGGAAATAATTTTCATCAGGTTCTTATAGCCGGTGTCATTCTTGGCTAGAAGGACGAGCTGAGTACGGCGACGGTCTTCACTGGTATTGTTCTTGCTATGAAGATCTTTGCAGACAAAGATTTCTGCACCAATAATGGGTTTGATACCGTATTCCTTGGCCTTACTATACAGTTCCACAGCTCCATAAAGCGCAGTAGTATCGGTAAGGGCGATGGAGGTCATGTCGTATTCCTTGGCCTGTGCCAACAGCTCTTCGATACGGGGAAGAGCAGTGAGAAGAGAATAGTGTGAGTGAACGTGGAGATGAGTGAACATAGATCAAAAGACAACAAAAAAACTGCCTACCAAAAGCAGATTCTACGATGAAGAAGAGAGTGATGACATAGAGTTGTTTCCCTCATAGCCCGGATAAATCGCTGGGTTT
Organism: uncultured Bdellovibrionales bacterium; assembly: GCA_964471075.1. Classification (GTDB taxonomy): domain Bacteria; phylum Patescibacteriota; class Minisyncoccia; order Moranbacterales; family UBA1568; genus UBA1568. The sequence continues at coordinate 3,167 of CAYYET010000036.1, read as the reverse complement.
TGCAGGGAAGTTACTTGGCTTCAGTATAGCAATTTTTGGAGAAAGAAAAAACCCGCTCAAATTTTCATTGAAACGGGTGCTAGTGGTTAGATCCAGCCCTTGAGACGATGATGAAGGCGTGCCATCATCTCGTAGCGGAGCCAGGACCAGGAGCTCCTGGTCCACTTCTGTACCGATCCTTGATCGAAGGAGCGGATGTCGTAACGAATCATGTCACGATCGATAGCGACTGAATAACCGAAGATCTTTCGGGCAATGAAGAAGCAGCGTTGGATATGTTCGGGATGTGCGATAAGGATCGGCATGCGGAGGAGGTGTTCTGCAGCCAGATCCTTCACGATGAGGAGCATGCCTCTTGTTCCGAGGTAGTCCTTGAGCGGTGGCCAAATAGGAGTGAGGAGACCTTGATTTCTTGCGTACCAAGCGGGCTTTTCATGCCACATGGCATAGAGTACTTCCCATTGGCCGATTACAGGAAGGAAGACGCGAGGACTACTTTGGATCTCTACGTCCTGATCAAAAGCTGTTCTGACAGGGACAGAGATGCTTGCAAGCTCGATGCAACGGCGTGCAAGGATCCTGTTTGGTTGTCCGGGGTCAAATCCTCTAGTCCTCAGTTCTTCGAATATGGCGATGGGATTCCCCTCGAAGTGATCATAGATCTTTCTGATGATCACGCCAATTTCCTCATCTTCGTAGGTATTGCGACCAAAGGCTTGAGGACAGAGGAAATCACCTGTCTCCAGATGATGGTGCCAGTTGCTGTAAAAAGGCTCTGGCAGGAAGAAGAAATTGATAAGCATGGTACGGATGGACATGGTCATCTCCTGTTGTGAAGCAAGCTGTTAAGGAACTTTGTATCCTATCAAGAAGCTTTGGAAAGTCAAGATGGTATACTAGTTTCATGCAACAGACTATTTTTGAAAAAGAGAAAAATATTGCCTCTCAAGAAGGAGTTTTTGTTATAGGAATAGATGAAGTTGGTCGCGGGCCACTCTGTGGGCCGGTGGTCGCAGCTGCAGTTTGTTATAAGGATTACTCTTTTGCTATTCCTGAAGGATTAGAGAAAGAATTTACCCTTATTCGTGATTCGAAGAAGCTTTCCGAAAAGCAACGAGAAAAAGTGTTTACACTCATTCAAGAGTACTTTCATGTTGGTGTCGGCATCATTAATGCTGAAACGATTGATCGGGTGAATATTCTCCAGGCGACCTTTCTGGCGATGAAAGCCGCGCTTTCGGATTTGATGCGACATATTCCCGAGGCACGAGGCAAGGAATACCTGCTGATTGATGGTAACCAAGTCCTCCCAAGTTTTTCTGGAGAACAGGAAGCGGTAGTAGGAGGGGATGGTAGTGTAAAGTCTATTGCTGCGGCGTCGATTATTGCCAAGGTAACGCGCGATCGCATGATGGTGAAATACGACCAAGAATATCCACAGTATGGCTTAGCACATCACAAAGGTTATGGTACCAAGGAACATATGGATGCCCTCCGAAAGTATGGCCCAACCCAGATTCATCGGATGTCTTTCAAGCCGGTACTGCTCTCTATTCCCGAAAACGCCAACAAACGCTTTTCAAATATCTTGAAACCAAAGAAATAAAGGCTTACTCTTGCCAAAGGGGAGAAGCTGTGTTAGATTAAGTACATCGTAAATTTTTGTACTGTTATGGCTCTACCAAAGCAAAGACATACCCGTCATCGTCGCGATCGTGCTCGCAAGCAATACGATGTAAAGCTGGTAAACACTGTAGAATGTCCGAAGTGTAAGGCTCGTATTCTTTCTCATCGCGCCTGTCCAGCATGTGGCTTTTATAAGGGAAAGGAAATGGTGAAAACCACTCCGAAACTCGAAGGAACCAAGAAGTCTGCTTAAGACTCTCTGACTTACCCGCTTCTGGCGGGTTTGTTCCATTATGGGTATAATGGAAAAGAAAAAAACATTGAAAAACAAACATGGCAAACCGGCATCTTCAAAGATCAATAGCAATGCAGTCACTCTTTGAGTGGGATTTTCAGGGTCGTGATGATAACAAGGCTCGAGAAATTTTGCGTCACAACATGGCGGAGTTTGCTCCAGGCTTGGAAGACACAATCTTTGCTGAACACCTAATGGAAGGAACGCTTAAGGAACGGGCAACGATTGATAAGCTCATTGAAAAGTGTGCTCCAGAGTGGCCACTGGATCAGGTAACAGTGGTTGATCGCAACGTCTTACGGCTTGGTATCTATGAACTCATGTTCGGGAATTATGAGGAAGTGCCGCCGAAAGTCGCGATCAATGAAGCGATTGAATTAGCCAAGACTTTTGGCAGTGATGCTAGCCCGCGCTTTGTCAACGGAGTATTGGGAACGATCTATCGTGAAATGGGTGAGCCTATGAAGGATGATATTTCGGAGAATCATCATCATGAGAAAGATGAGAAAGAAAAAGAAGTAACTAAAGAAGAGGTTACGGAAGAAGCTCCGAAAGCCAAAACCAAGAAAACTCGAAAAACTTCTGTAAAGAAAAAGAAGGCATAGAAGCGCTCCTTGCGCTTTTTTCGTAAGACGAGCTGTATGAGCAAAGAGATTGATATTGAGAAACTGAAGAAAGATTTAGGAATTGAAGTACGTAATACTGCCTTGTTTCAGGAGGCTCTGACGCATCGTTCCTATCTCAATGAACATCGAGGGTATGAGTATCCTCATAACGAACGCCTTGAATTTTTAGGCGACGCTGTTTTGGAGTTGGTAGTAACGGAAGATCTCTTTCATAACTATGAGAATCCTGAAGGAGAACTAACCAGTTTCCGAGCGGCTTTGGTCAATGGCGATATGCTGGCGACCATTGGACGTGGTCTTGGATTGCAGGATTTTCTTCTGATGAGCCGCGGAGAAGCGAAAGATACTGGCCGGGCTCGACATTATCTCATTGCCAATGCGGTGGAGGCTGTGATTGGAGCACTGTATCTGGATCAGGGATACGCTGCGGCGAAGGCCTTTATTCAGAAAAACGTACTCAGTCATTTACCGGAAGTTTTTGAACAAGGGCTTCATACCGATGCTAAGAGTCGTTTCCAGGAACTGGCTCAGGAAAAAGTAGGAGTTACTCCTAGTTACCGCGTGCTCAAAGAGTGGGGTCCGGATCACGACCGACACTTTGTAGCAGGGGTCTACTTGGG
>CAYYET010000035.1:737-8994 GCA_964471075.1 uncultured Bdellovibrionales bacterium | reverse complement strand
ACACTTCCATTTCCCCGAAAACCAGCGATGGTCCCTTGTAACTGAGCAATCATACCGTAAAAATATCTTTACTTTAGCTAGTGTAGCATTTTACCTCTCTTCGTGGTACCACTTCCCTAAGAGAGGCTGAGTCTTGCCAAAAAGAGCTTTCTCTGATATAAAGAATACGTCTCATTTTCCCGTTTTCTCTCACTCAATTATTTAGTATCGAAACGATATGCCTATTAAGAAAGCAGCCAAGAAGTACATGCGCGTGACCGCTAAGAATACTTTGCGCAACAAAGTAGTGACCGGTGTTGTGAAAAGCGCTATCAAAAAGACACGCGAAGCCGTCTCTGCTGGCAAGCTCGATGAAGCCAAAGAACAGCTGAAAAAAGCTGTGAAGGCCCTCGACAAAGCCGCTCAGAAGAAGGTGCTCAAGAAAAATACTGCTGCTCGCAAAAAATCTCGTCTCAACGCTCTCGTCAAGAAAGCCGGCGAAAAGAAATAGAGCAAAACTAAAAAAGAGTCTTCGGACTCTTTTTTGTTTTACGTATTTACTACCCCAAAAGATTTTAACTTGTCATATCAGCCCATTGGTTGCCATGTTCCTTAAAATATTCTTCCATTTCACCAAGCTTCTCACTTAAAAACTCTGAGAGGAAAACAGTGGCCATAACGACTTCTTCAGTAAGCACCCCTTCTTCATACTCATCGAGATCAGGTAGTCTGTTTTCGATATCTTTCATTTTGAGATACTCAACTTCTGTCATCTGAAGTTCCCGGTCTAATACAAAAACGGCGTATTCCTCATGGAGCTCTTCAATCAACTGGCCTACCATCTCCGGTGTCATTTCTTTCTTTTGTTCAAACTTTGGTTCTCCAAATTCAGGCATAAGGTTATAAAAAAGGATATATATTTTTAGTATACCAGATTCACACCTGTTTTGTTTGAGTAAAGAAAAAAGAGCTGGTCAGGCTCTTTGATGTTTTGTGACCATGGCGACCGAGACGCTACTCGGTCCAGTGAGCGACTTCAAGCAGTTGCTTGATGTGAAGATTGTCCCTGAGTGGCCATGTATCGATGACTCGTGGGTTAAACTGATGCATCCGCATCGCTACTGCCACAACAATTGCTTCATTCCACTGTCGCGACAGCCCCGAGGCATAGCTGAAGTAAAAGTCATAGCCCGTAACTGCTACCGCGTCACTGGAATTCTCTTCCCACAGACTACTGGTCATGGAGTGCTGTTTTGGTACAGAGAGCCAGGCAGTCTGCTGTTCAGCACACCTTTGATAGTGATGGAATGGATCAACAGACTGGCCAAGGGGATCCTCTACGGCGAAACTCAGGGCAGCAGCTCCGCTTTTACGAGCCAAGCAAAACCAGCCCCAGGGCTCACGCCCATCAAAGAAACCCGCTTCCTTACCGTGAGTGATCACATTGAAGACCACGTCAATGATTCGTTTGAGGTACTGAGGTGGCAGTATCATGTCATCTCTCCTGAAGAACTCGTCCCCATTGGACATGAAAAAATACCACTTTTGTGGTATTTAGTCAACACTGACCCACTTGTTGAGACAAGACTAAAACTTCCAGACAAAAAGATCCAGAGAAACAAGCGGATTAGCTTTTCCTTGTTTGAGAGCGGTATCGATCTCACTTAAAAGACCCAAGCCCTTTTTCATACGAGCTAAAGAGAAGTGTTGTATAGTAGGCAGCGCTTTTTGCACCGTAAAAGGCGGAAGCTTGGTGCGAGAAGCAATGTCTCTTGGATTTCGTACACCCTGATCAAACGCTTCGCGAATAAGAAGTAGGCGTCGTACCTGCCAAGCACACATCGAGAGAATCTGGTAGGCTTGATCCATTTTTTTTGTTTCTTTTCGAAAGAGAAGGAGCGCCTGTTCTCGATCTCCGCGGCCCAAAGCGTCAAGCGCTCTCCAGATGTTGGTTTCTTGAGGCAGTTCCAAGAGAAGCGCCACGTCCTCACCTTCAATTATTCCCTCTCCCTTGTAGAGAGCCAGTTTCTCCAGTTCCCGAAACATCCGAGCCGTGTTGTCAGACAGAGAAAGAAGCATCTCGAGCGCTTCAGTACTAAGCATGACCTGATCATTTATCTGTGTCAGTTCTTTTTTGAGGAAAGTACGCAGTCCTGCGCCTTCCGGCAAAACACATACTTCTTCCTTATCCATTTTTTTGAGAAGTACTTTGGTTAAGGGATCAGTTTTTTTTAGTTTTCCTGTGTGAACAAAGAGGAGAATGGTATGTTCAGGTAGTGTGGGTATATGATCTTGAAGAAAGGTGCTCATAATTTTTTCTCCTGCCTCATTCAATGAAAAAGGATGAAGAAATATGACCATCTTTTCCGTGGTAAATAAGCCCCCTTCACACGCCTGGAGGGCTTCGTGTACAGAAGCTACTGATCCCTGATCTTCAAAATCAAAAACATGAATTTCCCCATTGGGATACTTCTTGGCAAAAGCAGTCCTTAGCGAACGTTTCCGTCGCCCTACCAGAAAATCATCTTCGCCATGAACCAAAAGAATCATACGGTGCGTTCTTAACAGAATAGTTTTAGTATAACAAAAAACGGACGAAGAGTCCGTTTTTGTCTTTTTCAAGGCTTTTTATTGAGCAGGAGTCCATTCAAAGGCCTGACCAGGTACCATCACCTCTACCCAGATTTGTCCGGGAACAAATTTCACTTCGTTATTCGATTCATCAAAGAAAGTGAGCTTACTTTCAGAGCTTGATTTGTCTTTTTTCCAGGCACCACGGAACTGTTCACCATTCATGTAGAAGAAAGCACTGCCACTGTCTTTGGTATCAAACCATGGATCACCAAGCTGCAAGTTATTGTAACGACCAGAAATATTGGTTGGTCCAGTTTTTTCTTCAGCAGGCAAACCTTCCCATGGATCCTGCACACCTCGTGCTTTGTAATCAACATCCGCCAAAATCTGTTCATTTTCTGCAATCACGACCACAATGTTTTTTGGAGCAATGCGTTCCTTGGTAGTACGATCGGTATCTGGTACGCCGCCCCAGGTGCGCTTGTAACTGTTAGTATCATGATCATAGTCATATTCCGCTTCCATAATGCCAGGATAGCCAATGCGGAGATGACCGCTGGTAGGGCGCTGATCCAATGGCTTATCTTCTTGGTGAGGATAACCAGCAAATTTGCTTTCCGTGCGATAGCCAAAATCCTTAGCAGCTTCCCAAATTTTGGCAAATTTGATATAGCCAGTATCTTCAATACGCATCAGTCCCGTACGTTCTTTGCGGAAACAGTATTTGCTCGCACTATGGCCACCTTGATCATTACAGTCGAGGTTATCAATAACACCCGCATCCAGCTTCTTCAAAGCAAAAGCGGAGCCGCCCCAGCCGACAAAGATAGCATCGAGACCCTTGGCCACGTTAATATAGTCGTGGCGAGCACTGCGAATAGAACCAATTTCTTCTGGATTACCACACTGATACACACCCATGAGTCGCGTCACGAAAATTCCCGCTGCTGGGTTAGGCATTTCAAACACCATATCCGCTTGAGAGAAACCGGCGACGGGGCGAGCCTGGGCATCCACCGGCTGCATCACGGCGACGGGGCGACGGTTCCAATCTGCACACGATACTCCACTGATAGCTCCTACAGGACCCGTGTTCGCAGGGCCGGTAGAAACATTCGGCAAAGACTGATTTTTATTATTGAGTTCGATAGGTTTGCGAGCGGTCTTGTCACCAAAGACAAAATAGCCAATGACTCCGACGATCGCTATTCCTACCAAAAAGATAACCAGCTTTTGTTTCCCACTCATAGGTATACTCACAATACTTATTTTTGACATTGGGGACAGAAGAAAACACTTCGACTCCCAATTTTTTTACGCTCTATTATTGTACCACATTTCTTACACGGTTTTCCGGTACGGCCATAGACGTAGAGCACTCGTTTAAAGCGTCCTTGTAAGCCATCAGTATCACGAAAGTCCCCATCACTGGTACCCCGAAGTTTCACCGCATGACGCAACACTTTTTTGATTGCCGGAAGAAGCTTCTGCCATTCGCTCCGAGTCAGGGTTTCAATCGGACGCATAGGAAGAATACCTGCCAAAAAGAGTGCTTCACTTCGATAAATATTGCCAATACCAGCAATCCGTTCTTGCTCGAGAAGGACTGTTCCCACAGAACGATGCTTTCTTTTGAACAGGAGTTCTTGAAAAAGGGTAGGGGTTAGTTTCCGTGACAAAGCATCAACCCCTAGAGTAGCAATACTTTTGAGCGCCTCCACTTCTCCCGTGGGTATTACGCGGAGCCAGCCAAATTTGCGCATGTCAGAAAACTCGAGCGTCGTGCCATCGGTAAAAGTAATGACGTGATGGATATAGCCATTGATAGGATCCTTGGTAAAAGCATCCTCATGACGATTCTCACTATTTTTTACCAGAAAATGTCCCGTCATTTTAAGATGAGCGACGATTGAAAAATCATTACTGAGATCAATGACAATATGTTTTCCCAAACGGCGCACGCCACGAACAGTAGCTCCTTTGATACTTTTGGAAAACACAACAAAAGGAGTGAGAATTTTTTTCTTCCAATCACTCCATGTGCTCTTAATCGTCTTCCCTGAAATCTTGCGATCCAGCTGCGAAACAACAGTCTGTACTTCGGGTAACTCTGGCATAGGAAATTTTTTCGTAGTTCTAGCATACCATATGCATATTTAGTTGACTTTGAGCCTTTTTTCTGCTATACTAAGAGAGTAAAGAACCGGGTTGACCCGGTTTTTCTTTATTTATAGGTAATAATACATAAAAACAAACCTATGGGAATGGAAGATTTCGGTCTTGAAACAGAGAGCCGCATCACTATGCCTGGTGAACCAGGGTATAAAGGAGCATGGGACAAGCCTGGTGAAAAAGAAGGCACTCCTGAGCCAACAAGAGAAATGGTGCGGGAAGCTGCTATTGAAGGAGCTCCTGTAGAAGAGCTTGAGGAAGCAGTGGATAGACTCGAACAAGTGGAAAATCCTAGCGCTGAAACTCTCGCCGCACTAGCTCAAGTAAGAGCAAGACTCGACCAGCTTATCCAAAAAAACCAGAATTAGAACTAAAACCGGCTCAAGGCCGGTTTTTTCTTTTTCTATATTTCCCCCCAGTTTTTACCGATAGAAGTTTCGGCAATAAGTGGCACGCGTAACTGATACGCTTCTTCTAATACCGTTTTTATTTCTTTGGCAAAGGTTTCAGCTTTTGCTTCCTTCACTTCAAAAATGAGTTCATCATGCACCTGAAGCACCATGCGCACGTCTGATCCATACTTGTCTACCAGTTTTTGAGCGTGGAGCATACCAATTTTCACAATATCTGCCTCCATACCTTGAATCGGCATATTAATAGCCATGCGTTCCGCAGCCCGTGCTACCTGCATGTTGTCACTTTCAATTTCCGGAATATAGCGACGACGGCCAAGTTCCGTTTCAACAAAGTGATGCTTGCGAGCGCTCTTTTTCATTTCTTCAATAAAAGCTGCTACTCCAGAAAATTTTTCAAAATAAGTTTTAATAAATTTTGCCGCCTCCTTTTGATCAATCTCTGCGGCCTGAGACAAACCGTAGGCTCCCATGCCATACATAATACCGAAATTAAAGACCTTGGCCTGGCGACGCATATCTGAAGTTACTGCTTCTGGCTTCACCTTATAGACCACGGAAGCCGTGGTCCGATGGACATCCTCTCCTTTTTTATAGGCTTCCACAAGAGCCTTATCGTGGCTCAAATGAGCCATAACTCTCAGTTCAATCTGAGAATAGTCGGCTCCTACAAAGAGGTAGCCTGGTTCCGCTTCAAAAGCACCTCGGATACGTTCACTCCAGGCGTTGCGCGCCGGGATATTTTGCAGATTTGGATCAGAAGAAGACAGGCGCCCCGTGGCAGCCACCGCCTGACGGAAGTTGGAATGAATGCGTGAATGACTATCGACGAGCTTTGGTAAAACATCGAGGTAGGTGTTTTTCAATTTAGAAAGTTCTCGGTAGCTTTCTACTTTCGTAACTATCGGATAGTCCTTCAGTTTTTGCAGTTCACTCGAAGCCGTTGAGATACTCGTTTTCGTTTTTTTAATATTAAGCGTCGGAATCTTGAGATCTTCAAACAAAATAACCGCTAACTGTTTTGGGGAATTAATATTAAATTCTTTTCCAGCAAACGTGTAAATATCTTTCTCTACGATCTTCAATTCTTTTTCAAATTCTTTTGCCAGATCTTCCATCTTTTTTCCATTCAGAAGCACTCCGTTGGTTTCCATTTCAAACAATACAGGAATCAAAGGCATCTCAATATCTTCAAATACCGTACGAAGTGTTTTTCCAGCAGCCTGCTCCTTACTTACTTCGTCCAATTTTTCTTCATAGCTTTTTGCCAGTGTATGAAGGAGCGGAGCAGGATACGCAATACTTTCCTCTCCTGTTTCTGCTAAAACCAGATACGGAAAATCCATATCGCTTCCCGAATTTAAAAGATAGGCCGCAATGAGTACATCAAAGACCACTCCTTGAAGGGTCATTCCCTCCTGATGAAACAGGTGCATAAGCGCTTTCGCATCGTAAGCAATTTTTTTTCTCTGCTCATCTTCTAGAAAGGACTGTACTGCTTTTCGAAGCATCTCGTTATTCCAGGAAACAAATACCCCACTTTCTTCCGAAAGAGCCAAGTGCACTGACTGAAGCGCAGCTCCAAACAAAGACTCGGTTTCTTTGGTAGCCCAGAGAGCTATACGTTTCCCTTCCCCTTCTGCCAAAAAAGTTTCAAGCTCTTCTGTGGTTTTGAGCTCTCTTTCTTTCACCTTTTTTGCTTTTTTCTTAGTTTCTTTCTGAGTACTCTCTTCGGCCCCTGGAAGACGCTTGAGAAGACTAAAAAATTCAAACTTACGGAAAAGCGCCACTACGTGGTCACGATCGTACTCTTTAGCTACAGCCGCTTCAAGATTTAATTCCATCGGACATTCAATATGGATACGCCCAAGATCTCGCGAAAGAAAAGCATCTTCTTTTCCAGCCTCAAGTTTGGCTTTTACCGCAGGTTTCAAGACATCGAGATGAGCATAGACTCCCTCGAGATTCTGATACTTCTGAAGGAGTTCACTCGCAGTTTTTTCTCCAATGCCCTTTACCCCGGGAATATTGTCTGACGTATCACCGCGCAGTCCTTTATAGTCAGCGATTTGATCTGGAGTCAGTCCATACTTTTCTTTGACCGCCGCTTCATCATAGGTCACAGTGTCCTTGAGACCCTTTCTCATGGTAAACACTTTTATTTTCGGGGAAACCAACTGCAATGTATCCATGTCGCCCGTGACAATAATTACCTCGACCCCCTTCTTCTCAGCTTGTCTGGCGATGGTACCGATACAATCATCTGCTTCAAAGCCTTCCTTTTCATAAATAGGAATATTGAAAGCTCGCACCACTTCCTTTACCAAGGGTAGTTGCGCATACAAATCATCGGGAGCTTTGACACGAGTCGCTTTATAGTCCGCGTACATATCATCACGGAAGGTGCCTCCAGCCAGATCAAAGGAAGCAGCAATATATTCTGGTTGAAACTTCTCTAATACTGAAAGAAGTGTCATGGTAAACCCATAAACTGCATTCACCACCTGTCCCTCTTTGGTCGTCAGCGGCGGTAAGGCATGGTAAGAACGATGAACCAGAGCATTGCCATCAATGAGAATTAAAAGTTTTGAGTTCTTAGTCATAGCTTCTTTCGTATACAGTTCTTTAGGCGTCATTTCGAATCGTAATGTGTCGTTCTGTTTCAGAGATATGAGTAAAGGTTAGGTATTCTTTTTTCGCAGGCAACAGTTCCGCGACTCGCTCCGGCCATTCCAAGAGCACTACCCCTTCTGGATCCTGACACCATTCGGAAAACCCCAGCTCCGCCAGTTCCTTGGCCTCAATACGATAGGCATCAACATGATAAACCCGTTTCACTGCAGTCGCTGTGGCCACTGGAAGATCATACTGCTTCATAATGACAAAAGTGGGACTAGTATACGGTCGGGCAGCTCCAACTGCTTCTAAAAAGCCTTGCACAAAGGTTGTTTTCCCAGCTCCGAGGTCCCCAGTCAAACAGAGAAGGCTCCCTGGCAGCATTTCAAGGCCTTTTTTTCGTCCTAATAAACGGGTTTCTTCAGAAGACGTGGTAGAAAAAGTGGATTCCATAGCGCCTTCATACTAGCGCGAAACACTCTTCCTGGCGAGGGAGTCCACTA
>CAYYET010000035.1:0-727 GCA_964471075.1 uncultured Bdellovibrionales bacterium | reverse complement strand
CTATTTGACACTCTCTTTTTTGTTTGATATTTTGGGTTCTTACCCATTTTACCGTTCCCTTGATTACTGTATGTCCTTGAGTCCCGCTCAACAGTTTGAAGAACTTCTCAAGAAAACTGAGGCCCCACTTATTTTGCTTCCTCAGTTTCCGAGTCGTGACGCTCTAGCGGGAGCTTTTGCGCTCGCCTTCTTTCTTGAAACGAACGGCAAGGAAGTTACCTTGGCCGGAGAAAACATCCAGAGCGATAAAGAACTTCTTTCCTTCATCGGCGAACCACAACACGTTCTCTCTTCTATTACCGGAGCCCGTGATTTCGTTCTCTCCTTTAGCACCGTACGTAATAAGATCATGAATGTTCGTACCGAAACTCACCCGGATGAACTGCGTATTTACCTCACTCCTGAAAATGGCGCTATCGATCCGCGAGACTTCTCCTTTATCCCGGCGCATTTCAAATTTGATGTAGCTATTGTTATCGGCTCTCCCGATAAAGAACACTTGGGAAAAATCTACGAAGATAATCCGGACATCTTTTATGAGCTTCCACTTATTAATCTCGATAATCATTCTGATAACGAGCTCTTTGGCCAGGTAAATCTGGTAGATATTACCGCTTCTTCCACTTCTGAAATTCTCGCTGAAATTTTAGGAAAGGGTACTCTCGGCACTCTTACTGAAACGGTGAGCGAAAGTCTCCTTACCGGTATTATTAGTGCCACGGATAGC
>CAYYET010000034.1:0-9166 GCA_964471075.1 uncultured Bdellovibrionales bacterium | reverse complement strand
GAAAGCAACTTGCCATTTTTGAGTTCCATAAAGAGCCGAGTATTGGAAAGAGTCACTGGAATAACTTCTCCACGAACATTGAGGATTTCAGCCGCCTCTTTTACTCCTTCACCAAAATTCCCGGTAATTTTTTCTAAGGCTGAAAGAAGAATATTCCCAAAACTGTGCCCTTCTAAGCCACCATTCGTAAAACGATAGTTCATTAATTCCCGCATTCGTTCTGGGGTATTAGAAAGAGCCACCAGACACTGTCGTACATCGCCAGGAGGCAGGACTCCTAGTTCATCACGCAAAATACCAGTAGACCCACCATCGTCAGCCATAGAAACAATAGCTGAGAGCTCAATCGGATACTGCCGGAGCCCAGAAAGGAGCATAAAGCTTCCCGTTCCACCACCAATGGTCACTACCTTTTTCATGTCGGGGTGCAGGGAGTCGAACCCTGACTAAATGGTCCCAAACCACTCGTACTACCGCTATACTACACCCCGTACCGATCTGTTCCGTAAGAAACAAGATACCTCCCTAGTCTAGGGAAAAAGTCTTTTTCCGTCAATAAAGCCACAATCCCGCTTGTTATCCAGAGAGTGGTAACAAGAGCGGGATTGCGACTCTATCTTTTTGTAAGAGGAAACTACTTCACTGCTTCTTTGAGGGTCTTACCAGCAGTAAACTTTGGAACCGTCATGGCCGGAATAGTAATCTTCTGCTTAGTCTGAGGATTGATACCTTCACGAGCAGCACGTTTCGAAACCTTGAAGGTTCCAAAACCGGTGAGAGTCACCTTGTTGCCAGAGGTCAATTCGCGGGTAATCTCATCAAGCATCACTTCGATCATAGCCTCAACGTCTTTCTTGGAGAGGCCAGTCTTGTCCACAATAGCGTGTACGAGCGTGTCTTTATTTACGTTTTTCATACATCTCACCTGCCTTTCTAGTTTTAGAACTTTGCGCTCTTCCCACTTTTTGTCTGGGAGCGAAAGTGCAAGTTACCTTCTGTGCTCTATTTTAAGCCTTTTTTTGGAAGTACGCAAGGACAACTAACGCGCATACTCTACCGCTCTCGTCTCTCGAAATACATTCACCTTGATTTCGCCAGGATACTTCAATTCTTCTTCGATACGCTTGGCAATATCACGAGCCAACTTCATAGCTCCCAGATCATCCGTCTTTTCAGGATTGACAAAGATACGCACTTCACGGCCAGCCTGAATAGCATACGACTTTTCTACCTCAGGGAAAGAATTAATCAACGCCTCCAATTCTTCCAAACGCTTGATGTACTTTTCCGCGGTTTCTTTACGTGCTCCTGGGCGAGCTGCAGACAAAGCATCGGCAGCCGTGACAATAAACGCTTCAATAGTTTCATGAGGATACTCATCATGGTGACACTTCATAGCGTCAATCACGTTCTGTCCTACTCCAAATTTCTCGAGAATACGCATACCAATTTTCACGTGCGTTCCTTCGATTTCATGGTCTACTGCCTTCCCAATATCATGCAGGAGTCCGGCTTTTTTAGCACAAGAAACATCAGCTCCCAGTTCAGCAGCCAGCGCTCCTGCCAAATACGAGACTTCCAAAGAATGAAGCAACACGTTTTGCTTGTAGCTGTAACGATAGCGGAGTCGTCCCAAGATATAGAGAAGCTTCGGATGCAGTCCTGCAATACCAGCGTCATAGGCCGCTGCTTCTCCAGCCTCCTTAATCTTCTGATCAATTTCTTTCTTTCCTTCTTCAACAGCTTCTTCAATGCGGGCTGGGTGAATGCGACCATCACTAATCAGTTTTTCCAGTGCAAGACGAGCAATTTCCCGACGTACCGGATCAAAACCAGAAATCACTACAGACTCTGGAGTATCATCCACAATCAGCTCAACCCCTGTTTCCTTTTCCAAAGCTCGAATATTGCGCCCTTCTTTTCCAATAATCTTGCCTTTTACTTCATCAGAAGGAATAGAAACGGTCGTGGTGGTAAATTCGGAAACATGAGAGCGAGAGTATTTCTGGATAATGGTCGCCATAATATTCAGCGAGCGCTTTTCCAGTTCTTCGTGCGCTTCATTTTCCAGCTTTGACATGCGCTTCACCAACGCTTCTTTACTCTCTTCTTCTACCAGACGAAACATCTGCGTTTCGGCCTCTTCTTTAGAGAGCTTTGCTACCGCTTCCAGACGAGCCAATTCTTCCTGACGGATCTTTTCTGACTCTTCACGAATAGTCCGGACTTCTTCGGCCTTCTCAAGAAGCTTCCTCTTCTCCCCCTCAGCTTCTTCGGCCAGTTTTTCTACTTGCTCTTCACGCTTTTCCAAGCGTTTTTCCTGAATCAAAATCTTTTCCTCTCGTGACTGTTCGTTTTTCTTGGCCTCTTCAAGAATTTGTACTGCCTGATTCTTAGCTTCCAGAGTCATTTCCTTCACCTGAACTTCAGCCTCAGCCACCATCTTCGCTGCTTGGCCTTCTGCGGTAGAAAGTTGTTTTTTGGCCAGATTTTGGCGGACAAAATAGCCAGCCGCTACTCCTATAAGGAGCGCTCCACCTGAAAAAAGTATGTACCCAATCATAGTTTTGGGCCGCCTTGCACTGCTTTCCGAAATTTCGCAAGAAAATCCCTACTTTCTCTCAAGAGAAAGAGGGTTTGTGTTCGTCATATATGCACTTTCTTGGGACCCAAGGATTCTCATCATATGGAACAAAGGGGAAATATCGTCAGGCTCTGCGAACGGCGGCAGTTATTCATTAATGTAATGCCGTATGCCCATCATAGTCTCGCTTTTCCCTTTTGTCAAAAGGGAAAAAATGATACTCTACAGAGAGCAATCTTTGCTCGCTAAACAACAAACAGACACAAAAAATGTATAAGCCGCTCGTTCTGGTAGTACTCGATGGCTGGGGACTCTCCAATAACATTCAGGGAAATCCCATTCGTGAAGCCACTCTTCCCACTTTTGAAAAATTCAATCGTTTTTATCCCATGACCACCCTTCAGGCCTCCGGTATTTCGGTAGGTCTGCCTTGGAACACCGCTGGAAACAGCGAAGTGGGTCACATGACCATGGGTGCTGGCCGGGTTATTTATCAAAACATGCCTCGTATTTCACTGGCCATCCAAGATGGCAGTTTTTTCAAAAATGAAGTCCTCCTTCAAGGAATCGAAAATGCCAAAAAGAACAAGGGAAAATTTCACTTGATGGGGCTCCTCAGTTCTGGATCAGTCCATTCACACAAAGATCATCTCATCGCCTTGCTCCGTCTCGCCAAACAAAACGGCCTGGAACAAGTGTATCTTCATATCTTTACTGATGGTCGTGACTCTGCTCCCACAGCCGGCATTCAACAAGTCAAGGAGCTCGTACGAGAAATGCGTCTCATTGGTATTGGGAAAATTGCCAGTCTGTCTGGCCGCAACTTCTCCATGGATCGCAATAACAACTGGGATCGTATTGAAAAAAGCTATCGTATGCTTACAGAGGGCAAAGGCAATACCTCTGATGATCCCGAACTGGCCATGGAACAATCCTACGGCAAAAGCATCACCGATGAATTCGTAGAACCGACGATCATTACGGAAAAAGGAAAGCCTGTAGCTCTGATAGAGAACCATGACTGCGTTGTCTTTTTTAACTTTCGTGAAGACCGAGCTCGTGAAATGACTCAGGCCTTTGTCCTTCCTACCTTTGATGGCTTCACTCGAGAGAAACTCGACCTCGATTTCATCACTATGACAGAGTACGAACGTGATCTTCCGGTACGTATTGCTTTCCCGCCGGAAGAGATCAAGAATAGTCTGGGAGAAGTGTTAAGCGCTAGTGGGAAAAAGCAGCTCCGTATCGCAGAAACAGAAAAATATGCCCACGTTACTTATTTCTTTAATGGTGGAAAAGAAACAGCCTTCTCTGGTGAAGATCGTTTGCTCATTCCTTCTCCAACGGTCGCTCACTTTGACGAAGTCCCAGAAATGAGTTCTCCAAAAGTTACCGAGACGCTGATCGATAAAATCGAAAATAGTGACTATGATTTTATTCTCGTAAACTACGCTAACCCTGACATGGTCGGACATACCGGTAATGAAGAGGCATCCATCAAAGCTGTGGAAGCTACGGATAAAAGTCTTTCAATTTTGGTACCAGCTATCTTAAAAGCAGGCGGTGCTATCATCATTACTGCCGACCATGGCAATGTTGAAGAGTTGAAACGCCCTTCTACGGGTGAAATTGATACGGAACACTCCACGAATCCTATTCCCTTGTGGTTTATTACTTCTGATAACCATCGGGAAAAAAGCGCGGAACAAATGATGCGTGAACAAAATGAAGTAAACGGCCTCCTTTCTGATGTCGCCCCTACGGTTTTGGAACTTATGGGTATCGAAAAACCCAAAGAAATGAACGGGACTAGTCTCCTCTCTTCTCTGCAATAACAAAAATCCCCGGTTAACCGGGGATTTTCTTTTCTCGAAGTTACTGAATCACCTTATCAACGATACCGTATTTGACTGCTTCTTCAGCAGACATGAAATAGTCACGCTCGGTGTCTTTTTCAATTTTCGGCAGCTTCTGACCCGTATGCTTGGCTAAAATTTTATTGAGTCGATCCCGAGTTTTCAGAATATGACGGGCATGAATATCAATATCACTCGCCTGTCCTGATGCTCCACCCAGCACTTGATGGATCATCACTTCACTATTCGGAAGCACCATACGCTTCCCTTTCTTACCTGCAGCAAGAAGAAGTGCCGCCGCGGAAGCAGCCATGCCGATACAAATCGTCTGAATATCGGGCTTCACATACTGCATGGTATCGTAGATTGCCAGAGCCGCCGTCACCGATCCCCCCGGAGAATTGATATACATCTTGATATCCTCTTTCTGATTCACTGATTCCAGAAAGAGTAATTGCGCAATAATCGCATTGGCTACCGAATCATCAATAGGTGAACCAATAAAGATGATGCGGTCTTTGAGCAGACGCGAATAAATATCGTACGCCCGTTCTCCCAGACTGGTTTTTTCGACCACCATGGGAATAAGATACTGATTTTTCATAAGCCGTTTCTTCAAACGAATTAAGAAAGCTTCTCAAGGAAATTCATAACCTTTTCGTTACGCAGTTGTCCTTCAACGGCCCGGTAGAGACGCTCCATATCAATATTCTTTTCTGCGTCCTTGATCTGCTTGTAGTATTGAAGAGTCTTATTCATTTCTTCTTCAATTTCCTTACTGTCTACCTTGATGTCCTGATCTACACCCAGGAATTCTACAATGAGATTAGCAGCCAAACGCTTCTTGGCCTGAGGTAACCACTCAGCTTCCAACTCTTCTTTCGTTTTTTTCATCTGTTCGAGGTAGGTAGGTAGAGCAAAGCCCATAGACTGCAATTGTCGTTCAAAGTCATGCGTCATGCGAAGGAGTTCCTGGTCTACTAGAATTTTCGGATATTCAATCTTCGCTGTTTCTACCAGAGCATCCAAAATCGCCGTTCGGTGCTGTTCTTTAAGTTGCTGCTTTTTTTCCAGCAACATTCCCTCACGCAGGTTATCCTTCACTGCCTGCAAAGACAAAAAGTTTCCCAGGCTCTGCGCAAAAGCATCGTTCACTTCCGGTACCTGACGCTCCTGAACGATGCCCATCTTTACTTCAAAGGTGGCTGGTTTCCCTGCCAAGTGCTCCGCATGATATTCAGCTGGAAAAGTTAGCTCAAAACTTTTCTCCTCTCCTTCTTTCATACCAACCAAAGCCTCTTCAAAGCCAGGAATAAAGACTCCTTTGCCCAGCGTCAGCGGATGCTTTTCACTTTTTCCTCCTTCGATCACCACCCCGTCTTGCTTGACCAAAAAGTCCACCAAAACATTATCTTCCATTTTAGCTTCACGATTGACGGTCACCAGCTTGGCTCGCATATTCGCCAAACGATCAAGTTCCTCATCAATTTCTTTCTCTTCTACAGTCGCTTCTTTTTTGGCATACTCAGCATTAATCTTTTCTACCGATTTGCGCCAAGAACCCAATGTAATTTCTGGCATCACGGCCGTGGTGATGGTATAGGTAAATTCTTTGCCTTCTTCCACTTTACCAAGCTTCACTTCTGGCTCTCCAATGGCTTCTACTTTTTCCTGTTCGAGTGCCTTAATATACGAATGAGACACGACATGCTCAGCAGCTTCAACCAAAATAGCCTGCTTTCCAAAACGCTTCTCAATCATGTTCTTTGGCACTTTGCCTGGACGAAAACCAGGAAGCTTCACAGAAGCAGCCATTTCCGTGGTAGCATGTTCAATTTCTCCCTGCCATTCTTCCCACGGAAGCGTAACAGACATTTCTACTTTCGATTCTGCTAATTTCTTGACGGTAACGTGCATACAGATATTGAAACTCAAATTACTTACTTGGCAAATTTCTCAGCATACAGAGAAAGCCCCTTCTTTACGGCCTCATAGGCAGCTTCGCGGCCTTCGACACCATTAATCACCACACTTTTTCCCTCAATAGACTTGTAGGTCTCAAGGAAGTGTTGAATTTCTTTAATAGTGTGCTTGTTGATGTCAGAGAGATCTTGTACTTCTTCCCAGCGTGGATCATTTTTTGGTACAGCAATGACTTTGTCATCACCTTCTCCGCCATCAATCATACGCATCACTGCCACCGGACGAGCCTCTACCAAAATACCGGTAGAAAGCGGATAGGTGGTCAAAAGAATCACATCCAACGCATCCCCATCCTCCCACAGAGACTGCGGAACAAACCCATAGTCAAAGGGGTAGTCTTGGGCGCTCTTCATCGCTCGATCAAGCTTGATCAAACCCGTTTCTTTATCAATCTCGTATTTGTTCTTTGATCCCTTTGGAATCTCAACAATAACGTTGATAAGGTTAGGAACATCTTCTCCACACGATACTTCATGCCACAGATTCATAGTATTGTTTTATGATGTATATTATTGAGAGTCTTACTCTGCCTTTTCTTCTGGAACTTCTTCTGCTTCATCCGTTGTTTCAGCGGCTTCGGCAGTCTTGTCTTCGGCGCCACTGGTTACATCAATCTTCCAGCCAGTCAGCTTGGCAGCCAAACGTACATTTTGTCCCCGCTTCCCGATAGCCAGTGATAATTGATCTTCTGGTACCGTCACTACCGCACGTTTTTCTTCTTCAAAGAGTTCCACGTTTAACACCTTAGCTGGTGAAAGAGCGGCACTAATAAACTTCTTCACATCTTCATTCCATTCGATGATGTCAATCTTTTCTCCGCCCAAGGCATCAATGATGGTCTGAACGCGCGTTCCTTTTTGTCCCACACAAGAACCAATTGGATCCACACCTTCTTCTGCCGAGAATACCGCAATCTTGGTACGAGAACCCGCTTCACGGGCAATGGCCTTGATTTCTACCGTGCCTGTGAAAATTTCTGGCACTTCCAAAGAGAACAGATGACGCACCATTTCTGGGTGCGTTCGTGAGAGAAGAAGTCCTGGACCCTTGGTATCAGATTCGACGCGCACTAAATACACTTTGACATGCTGACCGACACGATAATTTTCTCCTTCAATTTGTTCAGACGGAAACAAAATACCAATAGACTTCCCAAGATCAATAAAGACATTTCGTCCTTCGACACGCTGGACCGTACCATTCACTACCTGTCCTTCTTTTTCCTTGTATTCATCAAACATGGTCTGGCGTTCCGCTTCTCGAATACGCTGAATAATAACCTGCTTAGCGGTCTGAGCAGCGACGCGACCAAATTCTTCATACGCAGGAAGAGGCAATTCAATCAAATCACCAATTTTAGCATCTTTCTTGAGCGCTTGAGCATCCTCAAGGGTCATATCGCGTTCCGGATTGAAACGTGGCAAACGATCTTCATCAATGACTTCCTCTTCTGGTGCTTCTTCTTCAGGCATCTCACCTTCTTCGGAAACTTCCACAAATTCACGAGTCGTTTCATCTACCACTTCCTTAACTAAAGTAAACGAAGCGCTCTTCGACACTTCGTCGAACTTGGCGCGGATCACCTGACCCTTCTTGCCATAGTCTTTTTTGTAGGCAGCAGCCAACGCGGCTTCTACCACTTCCAAGACACGGTCTTTGGAAATACCTTTTTCGTCAGCAATCTGCATCACGGCACTACCGAATTCTCCGAGACGACCCGAAAGGCTTCCCTCATCAGCGGCCACTTCCTCTACTACTGCTTTCTTTCTTGGCATAACAATAACGTTACGAGTAACTATTTAATGAAAAAAGCTCGCTATCAAGCGAACTCTCATACTCTCTCTAAACTGTGTTTCTAGTATAGGAAAGTGGTGAGGTTTTGTCAACCCTCTATCCTGGAAAAACTGTCTTTTCCTTAGCTATTTATTGGCTTTAATAAGCCATAAAAAAGTACGTTACTTTTTAGCCTTCTTATATTGACTTTTTAGCTTTTTTATGCTATAATGGATCGTTACAGTATTTTCCACCCTTTTGGTGCGATCTGTAACAAAGAAAGCACCTTTACAACCGCAACCTCTAGGAGAACGCCATGGACTGGCAACAAATCCTCGGCATCGCTTTCGGCATCCTGGTGATCTACCTCGGCCTGGCGATTCGTTACGTGAACAAGCCCTTCCACTGGGTCATCGAGGTCAACTTTCCCGGCGGCATGCACAAGTATGTCTGGGAACCTGGCCTGCGATTTCTGTGGTTTCCCGTGAAACCTTTCATGTTTGTAAGGAACAAGGTGGACATGGCCCAAAAGGCAGTCACTCTGCACATGGGCCTACAGGATGGCATCGGCCGTCCTGATCCGGTTGACTTCAAGGACGCCAAGGCCGGCGTACTGGCTCAAGTGATTTACCAAGTCACTGATCCGGTCGCAGCAACCTACAACGTTCAAGAAGGCGATTTGGATGTCATCTCTCATGATGACACCGGAAAAGAGATCTTCCTGCATTTCCGCGGCTACGAACGAGCCACCCTCAATCGGGTGGAAGCCCAACTCAGAAGCTTCTTCGGGAGCTTGGAGTTCGACGAAGCCAACGAAGACGCCAAGAAGGACGAAATCGAAGAAGGTGTCCTCAGGGCCATCCAACAAGCAGTGAACAACGACTGGGGCGTGCAGATCATCAGCGTCGACATCATCGACTTTATCCTCGATGAAGAGACCGCCAAGATCCGACAAGGCCGCCTGGCAGCC
>CAYYET010000033.1:0-9268 GCA_964471075.1 uncultured Bdellovibrionales bacterium | reverse complement strand
GGCTATTCGTTTCAAAGAATCTGATGTACGCTCAATGGGTCGTAATGCCGCTGGAGTGCGTGGTATAAAGTTGAAAAATGTGGATGTGTTGGTAGGAATGGACGTGGTAGGTGGTGGCAATAAAGATTTGGAACTGCTTATTCTTTCTCAGAACGGCTACGGAAAGCGGAGTGCGCTCAAGAGTTACAAAGTACAGAAGCGCGGCGGTTCTGGAATTAAGACCATGAAAGTGACTCCCAAGACGGGAAAACTGATTGGTGCCAAAGTAGTGAGTATGGCCAACATCGAAGACGACCTTATCCTGACTTCGTCAAAAGGTACTATCATCCGTATTCCATTTAAGAGCGTGCCGCTCTTGGGCCGTGTTACTCAGGGAGTGCGCGTGATGAAACCGCAATCAGGTGACAGCGTAGCGGCCTTTACGCTTCTCTAAAACCACAGTAGCTTCAGTGCTTGCCTAAAAAAGAAGTTCATGTTATCGTTCGAATATTAATTTTTCATCACGAGCAGATATTGGTCTGAAGTATCAGACGAGTGTCTTGCTGACAGAATGCTATGGCGCTGACGCACAAGCAAAAGGAGAAGGTTACCGCAGAAGTAAAACGACACGATAAGGACACTGGTTCTCCAGAATATCAAGTTGCGAAGTTTACGGAAGAGATTAAGCGCTTGACTGCTCATCTCAAAAAGAATGAAAAAGATTTTCATTCACGTCGCGGACTTCTGAAAATGGTTTCTAAGCGTAAAAAACTTCTCTCCTATCTTGAGAAGACAAACGAAAAATCATACAAGGCAGTTGTTAAAACACTGGGGCTGAAATAGCCCTTTTGTTTTCTTTATACAAACTTTATGGCAAAATTTGCAGAACAACGAGTCGGAGTATTGGTAGACATTCAGAACATGTACTATAGTGCTCGCGTTCTTTATAGTAAGAAGGTTAATTTTAAAAATGTCCTGCTGTCGGCGGTGGGGGATCGGAAATTGATTCGAGCTATCGCCTATGGTATTAAAACCGTCGAAGCCACGGAAGAAAAATTTTTTGAAGCCTTGGAAAAGAGTGGCTACGAAGTGAAGACCAAGGATCTTCAAATCTTTCATGATGGATCCAAAAAAGGTGATTGGGACGTAGGGATCGCGATTGACGCTATCAAGATGGCTTCCAAGCTGGATGTCATCGTAATTGTGTCTGGCGATGGCGATTATATTTCACTGGTTGAGTATCTTCAGAACACCTATGGTTGTCGGGTAGAAGTGGTGGCTTTTGCGGAGTCAGCTTCCGCCAAACTCATTGAACAGGCTGATGACTTCACCAATCTTTCGGAAAACAAGAAACGGTTCTTGATCTAGTGAAAAGAGGAAAAAAGACCTGGGAAATCCAGGTTTTTTCTTTGTCCTGAAATTCTTTGACAGAAGGAAGGGGGAGGTGTAGCCTACCGGCAACACTAGAGGAGTATCTTTGGTGCGGTTTTTTAACAACCAGGATTCCTGGTTTCTCCCTTTACGAGTTGGGGTGCATCATGAACATGCGTGAAACTTCTGTCGTTACAAGGCGATCTTCTCAACCCCGTCAGAATTCGCCTCTTTTCAGGGTAAAGCGTGTAGCTGCCCTTCTGGAAGAAGGTAAATCAGAGCAAGAAATTGCTACAAACTTGTATCAACTTGGGATCATGCTCAAGCACTTGGTAACGAAGTACCTCCATTTGGCCAGGGCACTTGATCCGAAGGTGATCGAACTTTTGGATGACAAGACAGCCCCTGCTCCGTACACAAGAGGGCAGCTCCACTTCACTGTGGCTCTACAAATTTCCTATTTGTCCAAAGAAGAGCAATTAGCCGTAGCGCAGCGTGTCTTGCAAGATGCTCTTCCTTCTGAAGAGGCCTGTAAGGTTGTAGAGGAGCAGCTGGTTAAGCAAGCAGAAGAGCAACAAAGACTGACCCCGGCTGTACTGGCTCTACTGCAACCTATGGATAGGTTGATTCCAGAGATCAATATGCTCATCAATACACAGGTTCTGAAGGGCTCGGAAGTCGCTGCTTTGAGAGGAAGGATCAGGCGTCTTCAGGAACTGGTGGACAGCATAGCAACCCCTCCTAATCTCGGGAGGAGAGTGGCTTTCAGTGATGCCCTTCTCTGGTCTCATGGGTGTGTTTCCACAGCTTCACCAGAGGAAAGAATTACTTGGCTCAAGTCGTTTGTGGAGTCGCGCTTTCTCGGAGATCAGTGGAAATAGAATTCAATACAAGTAGTTAAGTTACGAACTTAACTACTTTTTTCTTTGACAAAAGAGGAAAAAGGAGGCTAGAGTAAGGAAGGAGATAATTATTGTTCTTCTGGAAGGAATGGTTAATAGGTACACGAGTACGGCCTTTTGGGCTTTAGTCGCGTGTTTATTAGCTTCTCTTCCAGAGTAAAATTTATGGAAGGAAAGAAATGGTCCCTCCAGCTTGGGGGACGGGAACTGGTCATTGAGACCGGTATTTTTGCCAAGCAAGCGAGTGGCGCGGTCACGGCCCGCTATGGTGACACGGTAGTGCTGGCCACTGCGGTCATGAGTAAGGAAATGTCCAAAATTACTGGGTATTTTCCTTTAATGGTGGATTACGAAGAGCGCTATTATGCAGCGGGGAAGATCAAGGGCTCCCGCTTTATCAAACGAGAAGGACGTCCGTCAGACGATGCTATTTTGTCTGGCCGAGCAGTGGATCGGACTATTCGGCCGCTTTTTGATAGTCGGATGCGTAATGAGGTGCAGGTCGTAGTAACTACGTTGTCTTATGACGGGGAAAATGATCCAGATTTGGTGGCCATGATTGCCGCTTCTGGGGCGCTCGCTTTGTCTGATATCCCATGGAATGGTCCAATTGGTGCCGTGCGTGTAGGGATTCAAAATGATAGTTTGGTACTCAATCCTACCAGCGAAGAACGCAAGCATAGTGTTTTGGATCTGCTGCTTTCTGGAACCCGAGAGAAAATCAACATGATTGAAGCAGGAGCTCAAGAGATCACTGAAGAGAAAATGGGTGAAGCTTTCCAATTCGGCTTTGAGGCCATTCAGAAGATTGCTTCCTTTATTGAAGACATTCGCAAAGAAGCCGGAAAAGAAAAGCGCGCAGCAGCAGTATTGCGCGGTTCTGAGGAATTTGAAGCTGACATCAAACGCGTAGCAGCTGAATATGGCTTGGCTGAGGCGCTGTATCTTCTTCCAAAGCAGGCCGTAGAAGCCAAAGTAGCAGAAATCAACGAAAAGATTCGTGTCTATGCTACTGAAAAGTACCCTGATCAAGCCAATCTATCAGAACTCCTGTCTTTGGTAACGGACGAGTTTGCTGATGAGGCTGTCCACGAAAATATCCTGAAAAAAGAAGCGCGTCCTGATGGCCGAAAACTGACCGAAATTCGTCCTATCTGGTGTAAAGTGGGAGTACTTCCTCGTACTCATGGTACTGGTGTCTTTACTCGAGGAGAAACTCAGGCGTTGACGGTCACGACTTTGGGTGCCCCTGGAGATGAAATGGTGGTGGACACCATGGAGACAGATGAAAAAAAGCGCTACATGCACTTCTATAACTTTCCTCCGTATTCGGTAGGCGAGGTACGACCGATGCGTGGTCCTGGTCGTCGAGAGATTGGTCATGGAGCTTTAGCAGAAAAGGCCTTGATACCCGTACTGCCGAGCAAAGAAGAGTTTCCGTACACGATTCTCTTGGTTTCAGAGGTATTGGAATCTAACGGATCTTCTTCGATGGCCTCTACCTGTGGTTCAACGCTTTCTCTCATGGATGCGGGTGTACCGATTAAGAAGCCGGTAGCGGGTATTGCTATGGGTGTCATTACTGGCAAAGATGGTGCCTACAAGGTACTCTCGGATATCCAAGGGTTGGAAGATCACTATGGTGACATGGACTTTAAAGTGGCTGGTACCAAAGATGGTATTACAGCGCTTCAAATGGATGTAAAGATCGATGGTTTGACTCCAGAAATGCTGAAAGTAGCTGTGGCTCAGGCCAAAGAAGGTCGGATGTTTATCATGGGCAAAATGTTGGAAGTCTTACCAGAGCCTCGAACGACCATGTCTCCCTATGCGCCACGTATTATCACCCTCCATATCAATCCTGAAAAGATTCGTGACGTCATTGGTCCTGGCGGCAAGATGATTAATCAGATTATTGATGAAACAGGGGTTTCTATTGATATTGAGGATGACGGCTCAGTCTTCATTACTTCGACCGATGAAATCAGTGCTCAAAAGGCGGTAGATTGGGTACGGAATATTACTCGCGAAGTAAAGGCAGGGGAGCTTTTCCAAGGACGCGTCACTCGTCTGATGAATTTCGGGGCCTTTGTTGAGGTACTTCCGAATCAGGAAGGCTTGGTTCATATTTCAGAATTTTCTGATGAGCGCGTCGAGCGAGTAGAGGACGTAGTAAAGGTAGGAGATATTTTGCCGGTGGTGGTGAAAGAAATCGATGCTCAGGGTCGTATTAATCTTTCTCACAAGGCAGCCAAGAAGCGTTTGGAGCAAGAGGCGAAGTAAAAAGGCTACCGAAAAAATATTTCTGTTGTATACTAAAAGAGGTAAAAGCCTCTTTTAGTTTTTTCTATGGAATTCTCTCCCTCATCCACCGATCTTGAAAAGAATAACCCCAAGAGACCTATTCCTCCGGAGGTATTTCAAGCTGTCCGAGTGATGGGGCAAGGAGCTAGACCAGTAGCTTCTGTATCAGTACAAAAGACTCCTCACTCAAAGAATGCTTCTCGTCCTAGCCCTTTTCTTGATGGAGCACCGGCAGCCCCTCCTTCTCGTTCGGGCTCTTTTTCTCCCGCGCCTTTGAAGAAAGAGGCTCCTTTTGAAAAGAATATCCTTCTGAAAGAGCAGATAAGACAGAAACCAGTTCTTATTGGGGCTTGTGCGCTCGCAATCTTACTGCTTCTTGGCGGGGTATGGTACTGGTATGTTTCTCGGAAGAGCGCTGTTGAGACGATAGAGAATCCTGCAGAGGAAGCGCCGAGTGTGATAATGCAGTCTTCAGTAGAGCTCTCTGCAGAACCTTTTTCTCCAGAAACGACGAATTTTCTTTCTTTTGATACCGAAACTATCACTCCAGAGGGTCTACGTCAGCTCTTTAGCGAGGCAGGGAACAAGATAGTAACGGCCAATATGACCAAACCAGTAGAATTTCTTCTGACGGACAAGAATAATAATCCGGTAGCCTTCAATCGTTTTGCCTATCTTATGGCTTTGGGGCTTCCTGATGATCTGGTAGCTGCCCTAGGTGAGCATTTTTCGGTTTTTCTCTATAACGACCAAGGAAAAGTCGTGATAGGTCTTGCCTTTGTACCTGAAAATATGTCCGTAGTCCAAGAAATGGTGAAAGAACAGGAAGCAGATTTACCGTTTTTATTCCGATCACTCCTCTTTAATGGAATAAATGTATCCAAGAAATCTTCTTTTCGTTCTGGAACATATAATAATGAAGCCGTTCGTTATGTAAATATCAATGAGGCAGATAATATGTCATTTGATTATGTTCTCAAAGAAAAAGAATGGATTATTGGAGGCAGTAAAAACACTTTACGAGCTATCTTGGACAAAAAAGTGAATTAATGGCTCAAAAGAAGGAAATTTTTTCTCAAGAAAAAAAGTCAGCGATTTATTTTTTCTGTGAAAAAATAATTTTTTCAAAAAGAATTAGCACAATGAGAAAAAAACAGTTCTTTTAAAGGATTTTTTCTTGTTATGCGTTGACTCGAGCTCTTTTTTCTGCTATAATTGATGTGTAGTGTTGAATTTCCTTAACAACTTTGCTCTCGAAGAACCGTTTCCGAACGGTGAAAGAGTTCCCACTCACAATTTCCCCCTAATTGTGACGGGGACTCTTTCACTGTTCAAGTATTATGGCAATGTACCATAATCGCTCCGTCCTAACACGGAGACCAAAACAAAAACAAAAAAACTCCTGAAATATAATAACAGCAGGAGAAAAACAAAAAGAAACAAAAAAACCAGTTCTTTCAAAAAAACTCAAAGGCTTCGTGCCAGAGAACGGTGAAGGGAGAAGTATTCGAACAGTTAGGCCGAATGCGATATGCAAGTGCACAAAATACAGGCGTGCTCAATGGATTACCAATGCTTTCTCACCCGGAGCTAAGTAACCGACATACCTGTTGGCACATGCAAGTTCCGGGCGTACAGCCAAATAAATTTATTATTCGGGCTTCGTACGCCCGGACACCAACAATCCGCGTGTTGGTCCGGGTAAAGAAGAATCAGACTCCCAGAAGGGTGTTTTTTTGTTGTCTTTTTCTATTTTTTGGCTAAAATAAAGCTATATGGGAACATTTCATGGAGCTTCAGAGTTGGGAAATTTTGGTGAAGAATTAGGGTGCCGCTATCTCAAGGAAAAAGGCTATCGGATCCGAGAGACCAATTATTGCAATACAGGAGGCCGACGTCTTGGCGAGATTGATATTGTGGCTGAAATTGGCCAAGAACTGGTTTTTATAGAGGTAAAAAGCCGTCTGAAGAGGGGTGAAGAAATTATTTTGCCTGAAACGAACATTACCCCAGAAAAACTTCGGAAGCTTGATCGTATTGCTAAGCATTATCTGCGAGAAAAGCGCTGTCTGGAGCGCTCGTATCACTTTGATGCCTTGAGTGTTTTGTATGATCCGGTAGCGAAGAAGGCCTCAATACGGCATTTGGAGCACATTTTTTTCTAGACGAAGAGTTCTTTTTTTGGTATACTCATATAAGAAGGATAATTTTTGATATGGCTTATTATGGCTCTTGATACGCAAACTTTGGCTCGAATGAAAGAAAAACTTTTCGCTGAAAAGACTCGTTTAGAAGAAGAACTTTCTCGTTTTGCCAAGCCTACTGGAGCAGAAGGTAGTTATGAGACCCAGATGGATGATATGGGGGATGGTGAGGATGAAAGCGCTTCAGAAGTGGAAGAATACGTTGACAACTTGGCCTTGGAGCAAACACTGGAATCACAGTTAAAGGACGTGCATGATGCATTGGCCAAAATGGAGACCGGTACCTATGGAATTTGCGAAAATACTGGCAAGGAAATTAGCTTGGAACGTTTGGAAGCCTATCCAGCAGCTCGAACCGCTCTCTAGGGCTTCTCTTCTCATGAAACCACAAAAAGTTCCTTTTGGAGCACTTTTTGTGGTTTTTTTACTGGGAGTGCTCCAGGGAATTTCGAAAGTTTTTGAAGTATCCTCTTTTTCTTTTGTGTGTAACGAACAGGGACCTTTTAGCTTTGTTTTTCCCCCTGTTCTTCTGGAGGTAGGAGGAGCTATAGCGCTCCTTTTCTTTTTCTGGCAATGGATCACAGAAACCGATCGTTTTAAAGCCTGGTGTTGGCTTTTTCTTTTAGGAGCAGGATTGAGTAATTTTTGGGAACGTTTAATTTTTGGCTGTGTTAAAGACTTTTTTACTTTCTTCAGCTTACCCACTTTTAATGGAGCTGATGTTGTTCTTTCGGTAAGTGTGGTACTTTTACTATGGCGAGAGTTTTTTTCGTCTCTTTCTCGTATCTCTAATAAGTAGTATGCCAGCAAAAGTATATTCTGCAGCCACTCTAGGCTTAGAAAGTGTTCTCGTAGAGGTAGAGGTGGATGTACTCTCTCAGGGTCTTCATACATTTACCTTGGTAGGATTACCTGATACTGCTATTAAAGAATCTCGTGATCGAGTAAGTGCTGCTCTGAAAAATAGCGGTTTTAAGCCACCACATCATAGTGGTCGAGTAACCGTGAATCTGGCACCAGCTGATTTACCCAAAAACACTCCTATCTATGATGTGCCCATTGCGTTAGCGTTTCTCTTGGCCACAGAGCAACTTCGATTTGATCATGCTCAAAAGCTTTTTATAGGAGAACTCGCCTTGGATGGACTAGTACGAAGAGTTCAGGGAGTGTTACCTATTGCTTTATTTGCCAAAGAACAAGGGTTTACTGAACTGTATGTTCCTGAAGAAAACGCTAAGGAGGCGGCGCTGGTCTCAGATGTCACGGTTTTTCCTGTGAAAACTCTCTTTGATCTCGTAAAACATTTACAGGGAGAGAAGTTGATTACCCCGTATGTTCTTGCGAGAGAAGAAGAACGATCAGAAGAGGAGGAATCGGATATGTCTCATGTCCGAGGACAAGAACATGCAAAACGAGCTCTGGAGATTGCCGCCGCCGGTGGACATAACGTGCTTTTTATTGGACCACCTGGAAGCGGTAAAACTTTACTAGCAAAAACACTTCCTACTATCTTGCCAGACTTGGATTTTGAGGAGAGTTTGGAAGTAACAAAAATTTTCTCAGTAGCTGGAAAACTGGCTCGAGGGGATGCGCTTGTTTCCAGACGACCATTTCGAGCACCGCATCATACAGCCAGTGCCGTATCACTGGTTGGCGGAGGAACCTATCCGAGACCAGGTGAGGTAAGTCTCGCTCATCGTGGAGTGTTATTTTTGGATGAATTTGCTGAGTTTTCTCGTGTGGTACTGGAAAATCTTCGACAGCCTTTGGAAGATGGCGAAGTAACTGTGTCTCGGGCTCGAGGATCACTTCGTTTCCCGGCTCGTTTTATGCTCATTGCGGCGATGAACCCTTGTCCTTGTGGCTATGCCGGTGATCCAGAACGCGTGTGCGCCTGCAGTCCTGCACAGGTAAATCGCTATCGTCTGAAAATTTCTGGCCCTATTATGGATCGTATTGATATTCATGTGGAAGTGCCTCGCTTGAAGATTGAAAAACTTGATGAAACAGGGAAGAGCGGCGAAAAAAGTGTCGATATACGGACTCGAGTGAAAAAGGCCAGAGCACTCCAGAGAGAACGTTTTGCCGGAAAATCATTCCATACCAATGCTGAAATGAGTAGTCAAACAGTGAAAGAGGTCTGTAAAGTGGATGAAACTTCACGTACCATACTTCACGAGGCAGTGAATCGTTTGAAGCTCTCTGCTCGAGGATATATGAGAGTCCTAAAAGTAGCACGGACCATTGCTGATCTCGAAGGATCTTCAGAGGTAACCACTGGACATATTGCTGAAGCACTTCAGTATCGTTTTAAAGATTAAGTATGATGTGGGGGAAGCGCGTGATAAAACTTACCATCAGAAAATATTTCTTTCACGGGACATTTTTTCTCCTCGTTGTTTTTGTTGGTCTAGGATTTTTCTTTTGGCCAAAAGCTGATCATTTTACGGACACGCCAAAAACTATTACCCTTTCTGATAATGGATTACCATTTATTTTTCAAGATGT
>CAYYET010000032.1:0-9288 GCA_964471075.1 uncultured Bdellovibrionales bacterium | reverse complement strand
ACAAAAAAACACTTTCTTCTCGAGCAGCGGGCCATAATGGTGTTTCTGATATCATCGACAAACTCGACACTCAGGATTTCTTGCGCTTTCGGATTGGTATCGGTCGGCCTATTGAAATAAACGGGGCCTGCATTCCCTCTCATGATTTTGTCCTCCAAAACTTTTCTTCTGAAGAGCAGACACACCTTTTGGCTCTGTTCCCAGAAATACAAAAAGATCTTGAAGCCTCACTCGGCCTGTAGATGAGAAAAAATAAAACACCCCGAAATACATTCGAGGTGTTTTGTGATATTCTGTGGTTTCTATCCAGAGCTGATAGTCGAAGCAGTAAACTGCTCCTTCCATACGTTTCAGAAAGGACTGGCTAGGAGGGATGCCCTTCCTTCCCCTCAGGATAGAAACCACAAACCATCACTTTGTAAGGAATTCCAGTCTAGCAAAAAAACTGGCTTTTGTCAATGAAGGGAAAAGCTCTCTCAACAAAAGTCCGAGAGTTTTAGCTCTCGGACTTTTCAAGTTAAAAAGAGAATTACTTCTTTTCTTCAGCTGGAGCAGCAGGAGCGTCAGCTGGAGCAGCTTCTTCCTTTACTACTCCCTCCACCTGAGTGACATCACCTTCTACCTTTTCATCCAAAGCAGCCATTTCCGCTTCAGTACGAGGGGCTTCTACCAAAGCAACCGTAGTAAGTTCTTCAGTAAGAATTTTTACACCCTGAGGAACAACCAGATCCTTTACCTGGATATGAGTATCAAAATCCTTCAAAAGTTCCAAATTGACAGTAAGTGAATGAGGCAGATCTTTTGGCAAACAGCTTACTAATACTTCTTCCAAAGTCTTGACCAAAATACCACTCAGTTCACGCACGGCTGGTGATTCCCCAACAAATTCGAGCGGTACATGAGTTTCCAGCTCTTCGTCCATACGAACCTGGAAGAAATCAATATGAGACACTCGATTGGTCAGGGCATCGTGCTCGAGATCATGTACCAAAACATTCGCTGATTTTCCTCCTTCGACCGTCAAGCTAATAATACTAGACTCACCAGCTACTGCGTACATTTTTTCAAAAGCCAAAGCATTGACCCAAAGCATCTGAGCTTTTGCGCCATGACCATACATAATAGCCGGGATTTTTCCTTCTTTGCGGCTTTGTTCCAACACACTGGTGGAAACCTTTTCTCGAGGAGTAACGGAAAGCTGTAGTTCGGCCATAAAATAATACTGAGGATTAGTATCTTAAATCAATGCTTCTACACCACCCTGATAATTCTTGAGAAACTGATGAACTTCTAAAACCGTATTAGAAGAGACAGCTTCACCTTGAAAGACACGGCGCGCTTCACTTTGTTCCAAATCAGTCAGCGTCCCTAAGGTCACCACTCCGAGCTGGCCCAGTGAAGCAAACACGAGCGTTGCCGCACCACAATGCTCACAGGAAAGATGAAGCGTTGTCCGCTTTTCATCTTCCTCAATCACCAACATTTTGACTGGTCGATACTTTTTGTTACAGACCGGGCAACGAATAAGCGATTGAATATTTTCAAGTGGCAGTTTCATGTTTGTAGTCTATCAAAAATGGCTCGAAACAAGCAACTTTTGAGTACACACAGTCTACCAGAAAGACCCTCCTCGGTCAAGAAACAGACGCGAAACGCTCTACCGTCTTCCCTTCCCACTCAACTTCTTCAAACCACTCCCGAAGAGGACGAGTAAAAAACGGGGCGTCAGGATTTTCATAGAGCGGCTCATAGACCACCATCCACTCATCATCATTAGAATGAAGAGCTAACAATTTTACCCGATACTGATCCCCCTTGTAGTGTTGATAGACTTCACCTTCTTTTGGTGCTCGCTCAGGTAATGACACTACATTCCCTTTCATAGCTTAGATATCAAGGTTCTTGACGGTTTTCGCGTGGGTCTGAATAAAACGGCGGCGTGGTTCCACTTCATTCCCCATCAAAATATCGAAGAGCTCATCGGCTTCTTCAGCATCTTCAATACTCACCTTAAGCATCACTCGGTTATCAGGATTCATGGTTGTTTCCCAGAGCTGTTCTGGGTTCATTTCTCCCAAACCTTTATAGCGCTGGATAGAAATACCCGCTACCGTTTCATTATCACCATCTCCTACCGGAGCCTCTTCCTCACCTTCTTTCACCTTCTTTCCTTTCTTAGTCGAAGATTTAGCAAGAACGGCTTCCTTCATCTCTTCAATCAGACGCAGTTTATCTTCTTCAGTATAGGCGTAGCGAATATCTTTACCCTTCGCCAAGCGATAGAGGGGTGGCTGGGCAATATAGATATGACCGGCTCGCACTAATTCTTCGTAGTAGCGATAGAAGAAGGTGAGAAGCAGCGTTCGAATATGGGAACCATCCACGTCAGCATCGGTCATGATAATGATCTTGTGATAACGGAGCCGATCAATGTCAAAAGTCTCGCCAATACCAGTACCCAAGGCAATAATAATCGGTTTCAACGTGTCAGATTTCACCACTTTGTCGAGACTCGTTTTTTCTACGTTTACCAGTTTTCCACGAAGCGGAAGGATAGCCTGAAACATGCGGTTCCGGCCCTGTTTAGCGCTCCCTCCTGCGGAATCTCCCTCTACGATGTACATTTCCGATCGGGTTGCATCTCGACTGGTACAATCAGCCAGTTTTCCTGGAAGGGTCATTCCCTCGAGTGCACCCTTGCGCAACACTGCATCTTTCGCGGCTCGGGCCGCAATACGGGCTCGAACGGTCAAAAGACATTTTTCAATCATGCCACGCGCATCACTGGGATGAGTTTCCAAGAATTCACTGAGCGCTTCAGCCGTAACCGAAGACACTGCCCCACGCACTTCAATATTATTAAGCTTGTCTTTGGTCTGACCTTCAAACTGTGGGTTAGAGAGTTTTACCGAAACTACCGCGGTCAAACCTTCTGCCAAGTCATCAGAGGTCATAGAACCTTCTTTTTCCTTGATCAGATTATTCTTTTTGGCATAATCATTAAGGACGCGCGTCAAAGCCATTTTCAAACCAGTCACATGCGTTCCTCCGCCCGGGTTCAAGATATTGTTGGCAAAAGCATAGAGATGTTCCTTGAATCCGTCGGTAAACTGAAGCGACACTTCCACGTTGATTCCTTCAACATTCTTTTCTACATAAAACGGCGTAACATTTTTGACTTCTCGCTTTCGGTTTAAGAATTTTACAAACGAGATAATACCCGAGTCAAAGTAAAAACCATGACGCTGCACTTTATAGCTCTCTTCTTCTTTAGCTACTTCTCGCCAATCTTCTACGTTAATTCGTACTCCCTTGGTCAAAAAGGCCTGGTAACGCAAATATTCCAAAATCTTCGTCCAAGAATACTTAATCTCAGGAAAAATTTCTGGATCAGCCTGAAAGGCCACTGTAGTCCCGGTACGATCAGACTTCCCAATAGGTTTCACCACTCCTTCGGGCTTGCCTCGCTTGTAGCTATGAAACCAGATTTTTCCCTGACGCTCTACGGTCACTTTTGTATGCACTGACAAAGCATTCACCACCGACACACCCACACCGTGTAATCCTCCAGAAATTTTATAGCCTCCGCCACCGAATTTTCCTCCCGCATGCAGTACGGTCATGACTGTTTCCAGAGTTGACTTCTTGGTCTGAGGATGAATATCGACTGGAATACCACGCCCGTTATCAACGACCTCTACCCAGTTATCCGGTAATAAACGTACGACGATTTCGTTACAGTGCCCAGCCATGGCTTCGTCAATTGAGTTATTGACGACTTCCCAAATCAAATGATGCAGTCCTTCCAGGGAAGTACCACCAATATACATGCCAGGACGCTTGCGTACTGGATCCAATCCTTCCAACACTTGAATGGAACTGGCATCATATGAAGTTGCATCGGTCTTTTTTGCCATAGCGTGATCAGTTTATTTCATTATCATGATTCGTGACTTGTCAGTCTGCGGATCGTAAACTCACACAGAAGGACGGCTGCCAAAACAAGTAAGCTATCCCACCAGGTGAGCCAGCGTTCCATTTGAAGAAACACCAGTCCTAACACACAGAGGGCTAAGAGAAAGGCTTGGCGAAAAGCACTTCCGAGATGATGAGCAGCGCTCATCTCCCCTAATCCCTTTCGATACACCCAAGTCACAAAAAGGGTAAGGGTCCCAAGAAGCACTCCAAAGAGACTCGTAAAAAAGAGAATAGTCCCGACGGTACCTGCTCGATGTGGATCTACAGCCAGGATAATTCCTACCCACGCACCCAGCGCGAGGAGCAAAAAGAGACGAATACCCCACAAATAGACGTTGAGTGACATAGGATCTAGAGAAAACTCTCTCAAAAACCTCCGGGTGGTACCGGAAGTTTCTCTTTCCATTGTAGCGTCTTTTAAGGAAAAAATCAATCTTTCTCTATGTGATTTCTATGGCTTTTTAGAGCCATATTTTTCTCTTTTTGAGAAAGAAAAACCTCTTTCTGAACGTGCCAGAAAGAGGCTCAGTTGTCAACGCACCGTAAAATACATGGTGGTACAGTTATTGCTTTCATTGGACTCGCTGACCACTCCCTGATAGTCAGCACAGCATCGAAGACTCCGGGCACCTTTATCACCAAGTTTGATGTTATCGTTTAGGACTTCTTCGGTCTTGGAACAACCGGTACACATCTCGAAAGCGTCCACGGCGTCACTGTCCCGGTAGACATCCCAGTTGATGTAGTAGGAGATCCGCATGCCGGAAGGCGAAGGACCCGTACCGATATTGGTTACCGTACACCACGGATGGACACGAGTACCAGCTTTGATACTGGTGCCTTCTCGCAACCCCAGAGCTGAGATAACAAAGTCAGGACTAGGAGTCACTACCTGAACCGCAGTCGTCGTGCAGTTGTTGCTTTCGTTTGTTTCCACGACAGCGTTTTGATAGTCGGCACAACCTTGCAGGAGGTAGTTACCCGGAGTACCTGGCACTCCCACAGGAGCCTGGGTTTCTTCCCACTGATCACGACCAGGAGTCAATTCATAGCCTTCTGATCCATCATCAGTGGCCTGAGTACAGGCGGTACTAGGAGAGGGACCACAAAAACTGTAGTTGCTTCTGACGCCCGTCGTCGGAGTAGCGGTGCCGATGTTTCGAATGGCCATTTGAAGATTGGTAACGCCACCGGCCGGCAAAGTCGTTCCGCCACCCTTCACCTGGATAGCTGAGACAGTCAGGTCATAGGTCGGATTGTTGTTGATAGTAAAGGTCTGAATACTTGACCAGTTATCACCTTCATGAGCCTCATATGACTCGTCCTCTGCATCGATCTTCACCTTGAAACTCACTGACTGAACTCCCGCTGGCACTACGTAGTCAGCATGTTCCGTGTGCGTTGCTCCATTAGGGAGATTAGTATCCTGAATATATTCCCGTTGCAGGAAGCGCCATTCACCAGCATCTTCACGGACGTAGAAATCAATTTCGATGGTGTTTTTTCCGGCACGCATGTGGTCATGTGTATCACCATTCTCGGCCTTCACCTGGTTTCGCACCTGGATCACTTGACCCGTCATCACCGTGTGAACTTCGGGTACCAGAACATAGCCATAGTTGAAATCTTGGACCCAGAAGCTGTTGATCTTGAGGTTGAAGGTGTCACCACCGCCACCAAGGCCATAACCTTTTTTCCCGTCATCCGCAATGTAACCACTGCCAAATAGCATTTGGCAGTTTCCTATGGTTGGATTGGCAGCGCAAAATGCATGATCTTGGTCGATGTGGAGAAAAGCGTCAGGAAACCTTTGTCCATCTCCTTTACAAATGGAACGGCGTCCGAATTCATAAGGTGGACTAAAATTATATTCTGATACAGTAACACATTGCACACCAATACCACCAGAACCAGGTGTAGCATCTTCAACAAAAGCAACATGGCCATATTGACCAGTTGTTTCATTCCATTTGTCCCACCACGCTACATCCCCTCGGAAAACAGCATCATAACTTAGTTCGTCCCAATGGAAATTGTCACTACCTCCAGTAACACCAACTCCTGCACTCTGAGCAATATTCCTCCAATATCTAGCATGGCTCCAACGAGTAACTCCTGGTTGTGGCATGTAGTATGTAGTGTTGTGAAATTGCTTAAGGATATTGAGTTGACCGTGATAGAGCCAATATCGTGCCGTGAGTAACTCCGAGAGTTTGTCGGCAACATAGGAAGTGCACTGGCAACGCACAAAGGCATTAGTATCAGGGGTTCCGTTGTTCTTATAAGTTTCACCATTTTGTGGACACTCCACAGCATAGTCGTAACTATCGTATGGACTTTCTGCTGCAAAGCCGGAGAAAGCGAGACTCAAAGAGATAGAGAGGCCCAAGAACAGTTTAGCAAACATGATGAACTCCTTTTCACTACAGATTGTGAACGAACAGTATTCCGCAGCTTTCCCTAAGAAAAACAAACGGTTGGAAATCACTTTACTAAGGATTGCTCCTTATGAAAATAATCTCCTTTCCGTTTGTTTTTATTTGTACCAAACTTACTACTTATTGTAACTTCTCTATACTTTTACTTTTAAAAGCATCCTGTATACTTTGAGCTCCAAGACCTGCATATTTTTTACGAGCAGCTTCTTCGGCTACCTTATTTTCAGTTTTTCCCCACCAACAAGCATCAGCACGATCTGTACTAAGGGCCACAAAAAAGTCAGAGAATTCTGCCACCATGTTATAATTCCTGAGCGAAGAATAAAAATCTTTTCCTCTATCACTTTCTTTATCAGCATCTTCAATTGTGCCATCAAATCTATAAAGATAACCAAAATCAGCGTCACTCACTTTACATTCTGGAGCTGCCAATAATACAGATTTTTTCTGGAAGCTAATAGCAGCATAAGATTCACTCGGTTCATATACCAAATCCTCCGCAAACTCCTTATTCAGCTTTATTCGAATTCCTAGCTCCGGAATGTTATACCATACTTCCTCAGCATTTCCCGGAATAGCTTCGATATGCTGCGGGTACTTCTCATCGTTTCCAGTATCTTTTACTGTTACCTGGTCTTGAATAGTCAATTGAGGCTCTGAATTTTTCATGTTTTGCTGCATCCAAAAAGAAGCTGCTCCTGCTAAGAGGAGGACAACTAACAAAGAAAAGAGAGGGGTATTTTTCTGCATACAAATTAAAGGAATTACTTAGTCAAAGCTACTGTACCGAGAAATAATCCCTTCGTCAAGCCAAGAATAAGAAAAACCAGGGTCTTGTTCCTGGTTTTCTGTACGACTTAGGCTCGAGAAACGTAGGTGCCTTTTTCAGTATTGATAATAATCCGATCCCCGGTTTTCACAAACAAAGGACTAGTCACCTGCAGTCCCGTTTCAAGGGTTACCACCTTATCACCTCCAGAAGCCGTATCTCCCTTAAGCCCTGGAGGGGCATCCGTGACGGTGAGCGTTACTTTGACTGGAATTTCTATATTGATTGGTTTGCCATTCCAGTTGAGAATACTTACTTCCGTTCCCTCTACCAGATATTTGGCCATATCACCCAAGGTAGCTTCATTCAGAAAGAACTGGTCATAGCTTTCATTATCCATGAACTGATACTGATCTCCTTCGTGATAGAGATATTGCGCATGTGATTTCGACATCTCTGCTTCCTCCACTTTGTCGGCACCAGCAAAGGTGTAATCAATAATGGCTCCCGAAAGAAGATTCTTCAGTTTAGTACGCATCACCGCTCCCCCGCGACCAATCATCGAGTGCTGATAATCGAGTACGAAGTGTGGCTCATTATTCCAGATAATAGTACGCCCTGTTTTTATGTCTGTAATACCAAGCATGATCGTTTATCGTACCAAGTAAGGAATTAACGCCATAAAACGAGCACGTTTAATAGCCAGTGCTAAGCCACGTTGTTCTTTGGCTGACAGACCATACCGCTTCGGAGGATACATCTTTCCCTGAGAGTTCAAAAACTTACGCAGGAAATAGGCGTCCTTGTAATCCAAGTGAGCCAACTTTTTACTCATTGCTGCTTCCATAAATTCTTGCTACTTTAATAATCTCTTAAAAGGGGACATCTTCAATCTTGATCTCATCCTTCTCATCATCGAGGTTGATGGTGGGAATTTCTTCTTCTACTGGCGCACTCTTTGAAGGAGCCATTCCTGAAGAAGGGGTTGCTTGAGCAGTGTTGCGAGCCATACCCTGACCAGATCCTTGAGCCCGACTGCCTAACTGCATCGTTTCTCCGACAATTTCCGTTACTTTACGCTGTGAACCATCTTTGGCCGTGTATTCGCGACTTTGGAGTCGTCCTTCAACGTAGCACTCCTGACCCTTGGTGAGATACTGACCAGCAATCTCTGCTAATCGCCCCCAAAGAATCACTGAGTGAAATTCTGTTCGCTCCTGACGTGTACCACTCTTGTCGGTCCAAAAGTTATTGGTGGCCATGGAAAGGGTCGCTACTGACTGACCACTGGTCGTGGTTCGCATATCTGGATCACGAGTGAGGCGCCCGACGAGAATTACTTTGTTGACGTTCATATGATTATGACCAACAGAGTTGGCGATTAAATATTGAGAACATCTTTCAGCTGTTCATCGATTTGTTCGGTACTCACAGCTTTTTCTTCTTCCTTCGGAGCCACTGGCGCCTGAGGCATTGGACGGACAGCTCCTCGCTTCTCATAACGATTGCCACGATTTTCGGTACGAGGGCGCTCTTCACGCTCAATAGCCTTCAATTCTGGCAATTCAGCTGCATTAATAATGATAAAGCGCAAAACATCTTTCGAGAGCTGCAGGGCTCGATTGATCAGCGTCAACGGATGTACTTCCGGATCACTCTCGCGCTCATCCTTACCAGGCAAAGTAAAACGACGGGCAATATACGTGCCACGTGTTTCCTTTTTGACCGGATAAGCCAACTTACGCTTCTCCTCTGTCTGTGTTGGTAAAAAAGCTCCTCCATGAGAAACGACCAACTTCTCCACCTCTTCCCGAATCCGAGCAAGCTCCGCTTCCTTGGATTCCCCCACCAAATAGAACAGTTCGTATTCCACCATACTGCAAAAATTAGGTAAATAAACAAAAATTCCCAACCAAGAAAACCGCATTCGGAGGGAATGATACTTTTCCTAATCTTTTCTGTCCTGGGACAGACGAGCGGGACAAGTGTCGGACTTTCTGGTTGTTTTCACATCCTACCAGACTTCCTCCTTCCTGGCAACCCCAGAGACCAAAAAACACCCTTTCGGGTGTTCTCTGGAAAGCTTCGGTAGAAGAAGATTAT
>CAYYET010000031.1:0-9294 GCA_964471075.1 uncultured Bdellovibrionales bacterium | reverse complement strand
ACCACCCATCATTCGTTTAGCTTTGCCAGTTTCTATGATCCAGAACGCATGGGCTTCGGAGCGCTACGTGTAGTGAACGATGATGAGATTGCTCCGGGAGCGGGTTTTGGCGAACATCCTCATGACAACATGGAGATTATCACTATTCCGCTCTCGGGCGCCCTGAAACACCAGGACAGTATGGGTAATAGTGCCGTAGTCATGGCTGGAGAAGTCCAGGTCATGAGTGCTGGTACCGGAGTGGAACATGCTGAGTATAATGCTTCTTCTACTGATCCACTCACTCTTTTTCAGATCTGGATTTTGACTGATACGCTCAATGTTCCTCCTCGCTATGATCAGAAACGATTTAATCCAGAGCATTTTCGCAATACTTTTTTTCAGGTAGTAGGAAACATGGAAACGGAAGGGGTACTCGGTATTCATCAGGATGCCAGGATCTTTCTCAGTCGTCTGGAGTCAGGAAAGACGCTCGAATATACTTTGAAAAGTCCACACCATGGTGTGTACTTCATAGTGATTGAGGGAGAGGGAAAAATTGCCGAGGTCGCTCTCAGGAAAAGAGATGCACTTGGAGTATGGGACACGAAAAGAGTAACGGTACAGGCGGGAGCGAGCGAACTTTTCCTTCTAGCTCTAGAAGTGCCTCTGAAGTAAAAGGAAGAGAGTGGTATACTAAAAAGCAATAAGTAGTAATACCTTCATCTTATGAAAGCATTGGCAGGGTTCATGGACTTCATCCGTACGCAGGGGGTAGTAGGACTGGCTGTTGGTTTTCTTCTTGGTGGCGCTGTCTCTAAATTGGTGACAGCGTTGGTAACAGATATTGTCAATCCTTTAGTGGGAGTGTTTCTGGGAGCGGCTCAAAATTTGAAGGATGCCTCTTGGGAGGTGGATAGCATCAAGATTCTGTGGGGTGATTTCGCGGCCACGTTTATTGATTTCGTTATCATTTCTGCTATTGTGTACTTTGGAGTGAAAGGCCTCGGACTCGATAAGCTTGATAAAAAGAAAGACTAAAACTTCTTCACCCTTCTCGAGAGCGAGAAGGGTTTTTGTTATGTTATAATGGACACATATTTAAAACGTACACCTATGGAAACTACCCCCACATCTTCCTTGGCTACCGGTTTGAAAAAATCAAGTTTTGTGAAGTGGTGCCTCGTCCTGGCGATTGCTATTGTGACCAATCTTTTTATTTCCTACGCCACCCAAGTACTCTATCCGGAACCACAGTACGAACATTTCTGCCCGGAAAAACAGGTGAACAAGGGAGTGAATGATGAAGCGACTTGTGTGTCTCTAGGAGGTCAGTGGAACGAGAATGTGATGCCTGATGGTATGAGTACGGTTTCTCCTGAAATGCCAAAAGGTTATTGCAATGAGGATTTCACTTGCAGCAAGCAGTACGATGATGCCTTGAGTCTTTATAACCGCAATGTTTTTGTGATCTTTGTAGT
Source organism: uncultured Bdellovibrionales bacterium (assembly GCA_964471075.1). Taxonomy (GTDB): domain Bacteria; phylum Patescibacteriota; class Minisyncoccia; order Moranbacterales; family UBA1568; genus UBA1568. The sequence goes on along the minus strand of CAYYET010000031.1, from coordinate 7,834 downwards.
CATGGGCATCCTTTTACTTTTAGGGAGCGTCTTCCTTGCGGGTTCGCAAGCAGCTTCGCTGGGACTCTCCTTTGGTGGTGTACTCGCTCTTATTATCGGATCAGTGCGTTACTGGTCTGATATGGATGATGTGTTGCGGGTGATACTGCTCGGAGTAGCCCTCAGCGCTCTGTTTTGGGTAGCGTGGAAAAAATTTCAAGACTAAGTATAAGGGATTATGACAGAACAAAAAGAAAAGCAGCCCAACGTAGCATCACAGAATACTCCTTCCCAAGAATCGGCGTCTCGAGAACCTCTTTTTGGGACGCTGTTATTTGGAGGGATAGCTCTTTTTGTCTTTCTAGCTCTTGCCCTGATAGGTTTTTGGGGATATCGAGGATGGCAGGCGAATAAAGAACAGCGCGACCTTCCCTCTATTGCCAGTTTACCGATAACAGAAGAGAAAGAGACCGTTGCTCCGCCAGTGGAAGAGGTAAAACAAGAACCGATACCAGAAATGTCTCCGGAAGAACTGCTCAAGAAAACAAAAGAAACCAGTATACAGATATTGAATGGTGGTGCTGCTAAAGGAAGTGCTGGAGTAGTAGGGGAGGCTTTGAAAAAAGATGGGTATACCAAAGTAACGGTAGGAAACACCACCGGAAACTATACAGGAACCACAGTGTATTTTGCGAACGACTTAGAGAAAGAAGCGGAAATTCTTAAGAATGCTTTACTGAAGAGTTATCCAAAAGCTCAAGTGAAAGCGGCTCTGGTAGATAATAAAGAAACAAGTACTGCTCCGCTCACAGTTATTTTAGGTAAGGAGTAGGAATCTTCTCTGGCACGTTCTCTCATGATATCGCGTTACCACTCTTTTTTTCGCAAGATAGCGTCATTCCCCTTGGGAATGTGCCTCTTTTTTGCGTTTCCTGCCAGTACGAATTATCAGTTAAAGGACTTTGACTATGGTGGTGGCGGAACAGCGAGTAGCGCTTCTACGAATTATAAGGTGGAAGGAATAGCCGGAGAGCAGAGCGAGAATAAACTCGATGGTACTACCTATGATTTGGGAGCAGGACTAGAGTTTACGAATCAGGCTAATGTCCCTGGAGCTCCAACGTTTACCAATCCGAGTAACTACTACAATAAACTGAAGATAGTTTTAAATACGGGGAGCAATCCTTCAGATACGAAGTTTGCGATTGCTATTAGTACGGATAGTTTTGCGAGTGATACGCGGTATGTCCAGGATGATGACACAATTGGCAGTACTCTCGGGAGCGAAGATTATCAGACCTATACTAACTGGGGCGGAGCCAGTGGAGAACTTATCATTGGCCTCCTTTCAAATACTACCTATACCGTCAAAGTAAAAGCCATGCAAGGAAGTTTTACGGAAACAGGTTATGGGCCAACAGCATCAGCCGCTACTATTAGTCCTACGCTTACGTTTGATATCGATGTAGCCTCGAGTGATACCGATAATAGTGTTACCACACTTGATCTTGGCAGTTTGTCCCCAGGGACGGTGATCGATAGTGCGGAAAAAATTTGGATAGACTTCATCACGAATGGTGAAAGTGGCGGCCGGGTCTATGTGTATGGGAGTCACGCTGGCTTAGCGAGTACCAAAGCAAGTTATACCATTGGGGCGGTCACGGGAAACCTTACGTCTTTGACTGAGGGGTTTGGGGCTCAGGGTTCAACGGCTACCAATGGGCTCTCCGAAGCAACGCTCTATGATCAAACAGGTAATACGGTTGGTATCATTGATACTTCAATCCGAGAAATATTTAGCGCCACAGCTCCAACGACCAATGGCAGAGGTTCTTTTCTTCTGAAAGCAAAGTCTGGAGCGGTCACCCCAGCGGCGAGTGACTACACGGAAACGCTGACTGTTATTGCTTCAGCGAGTTTTTGACATTTTTAAAGAAAATCTTTTGACAGAGCTTCTTTTTTATGCTATCATTAAGCAGTAAGGGGTACTCCCTCTTTTCTTGTAGGCAAAAAACAAACACATAATTACTCTACAGATATGACGCAGCGTTTTGAAATAAAACGGAATCCTTTAGTAGGAGTTTTTTCCTTGCTGATTGTTTTACTGCTTCCTCTTTTCTTCACCACCAAGGTGGCACACGCTGGAAACTTTCAGCAGATCTATATACGACTTGATCGCTTGAAGGCCTCAACCACGACGGGCGGTACGGTCTGTGCAAAGCCTCAAACAGCCTCTACTGAAGCTGATGTTCAGGTAGTATTTCCTACGGGGTTTACCGTAAATAGTACGGCCAGTAACTGGACCGTGACGACTACCAATTTGCCAAACGGTGCTACTGCCTGGGTCAGTATTGCTACGGCTACTGCTGTTTCTTCTCAGACTGTAACATTCCCTTCTGGTGATCTTGTGGTGGGAACTCTCTATTGTTTCAATTTTTCTGGAACCAGCACCTTGACTACGAGCAGTGCTGGTAATGATAAGACGGGCACTATTACTACTCGTACCTCTGGCCCAGCCACTATCGATTCTTCCAGTTATGCCGAGTCTATTGTTTCTGATGATCAGATTGTAGTAACCGCTACAGTTCCTTCAACCTTCACTTTTAGCTTGTCCGGAAACACCGATACCTTTACTGGTAACCTTTCCACCACTACCACTTCTACTTCTGGAAAAACAGTGACTTTGGCTACGAACGCTGCTTCGGGTTGGGTAGCGTGGGTCAAAAGTGCTAATGCAGCTTTGAACTCAGCGGGTACAGGTGCTACCATCGCTACCGCTGGATCAGTAGATAATGCTCCGACCGATCTTGCTTCTACTACCGGTTATGTTCTGGATGTTGATATTACCACTGATTCTGCTACAGGTACCGGTACAGTCACTCAAGCTTCCAACTATGGTGCCGAATATGCTGGTAGTAACACTACCTCTGGAGGTACACTCTCTACATCTTTCCAGCCTATTGCTGCTTCGAGTGGTACGACTGATGGGGATGTGTTGACTCTTATTGAACGGGCCAAGATTAGTGCTGTTCAGGCTGCTGCGACTGACTATACTGATACTCTGACGGTAGTGGCTGCTGGTCGGTTCTAAAGAATTTTTCAAAAAAGATAGGCCCCTTTCCTCCCTTGGAAGGGGGTTTTTGATTTATTTTGACTAGCCATTTTCTTTTAAGATGCGCTATAATAGAAGCATCTATGAAAGCCCTTCCTTCTCCTTTTTCTAAAATGACGGCTGTAACAAGCCTCTTTTTTCTATTCTCTTTTTTCCCCTTCTCTTCTCTCCATGCTCAAACTGATGCTGGCCTTCGTTTAGTGACCTCACCTCTTCCGGTGACGCTCTCTGGAGAACCAGGCACTTCGGTCACTACTGACCTCAAGATAAAGAATGGTGGGACAGAAACGGAAACACTCAAAGTGAGTATCATGAAGTTTCGTGCGTACGAAGATTCTGGTAAACCCGCTCTCATGGAACGCGAGCCAGGAGATACTTTCTTTGATTGGGTTCATTTCTCAGAGCCTACCTTTACTCTGGCTCCCAACGAATGGAAAACAGTCACCGCGACTATTGATATCCCGCAGGAAGCAGCCTTTGGTTACTATTATGCTTTTGTGTTTTCTCGAGCCGGAGAAGAAGTACCTTCTCAAGAGAAAGAGACAACCTTGGTAGGAGGTACAGCAGTGCTGGTCCTGCTTGATGTTTCTGTACCCAATGCTAAACGCGAAGTAGAGCTGGCAGAATTTTCACTGGACCGTTCCTGGTATGAATTTCTCCCAGTGACCTTTACCGTACGGCTGAAAAATACCGGTAATGTTCATGTCGCTCCTCGTGGCAACATCTTCATTGATCAAGGGGATCATCACGATGTGGCTTTACTCGAAGTCAATCGTGAAAAAGGGAACATCCTTCCAGATTCCAATCGTACCTTTGAGGCTTCCTGGGACGATGGTTTTCCGGTCTATACGAACAAGATAGTTGATGGTAAGACCGTTCTTGATGAAGAGGGAAAGGCAGAGCAAGAACTTTCCTGGAATTGGAACAATGCTGCCAAACTTCGTTTTGGAAAGTACACCGCCAAGATGCTTCTCATCTATGATGATGGACAAAGAGATATTCCTCTCGAAAGCGAGGTATCTTTCTGGGTCATTCCTTGGAGGTTGATCGGTGGGGTGGTGGTTAACTTTGCGCTTATCGTCGGACTGGGTCTCTATGTCATGCGTCTGCGTCGCCAATTAAGAAAGATGAATACCGTATCATAAGGTTGTATGAAAAAAAATAAGTATTTTTACGCCCCATCTCTTTTCATCCTCACGGTTTTTTTAGGAGGATTGCTTCCTCTCTCTTCTCTCCATGCTCAAACTGATGCTGGCCTTCGTTTAGTGACCTCACCTCTTCCGGTGACGCTCTCTGGAGAACCAGGCACTTCGGTCACTACTGACCTCAAGATAAAGAATGGTGGGACAGAAACGGAAACACTCAAAGTGAGTATCATGAAGTTTCGTGCGTACGAAGATTCTGGTAAACCCGCTCTCATGGAACGCGAGCCAGGAGATACTTTCTTTGATTGGGTTCATTTCTCAGAGCCTACCTTTACTCTGGCTCCCAACGAATGGAAAACAGTCACCGCGACTATTGATATCCCGCAGGAAGCAGCCTTTGGTTACTATTATGCTTTTGTGTTTTCTCGAGCCGGAGAAGAAGTACCTTCTCAAGAGAAAGAGACAACCTTGGTAGGAGGTACAGCAGTGCTGGTCCTGCTTGATGTTTCTGTACCCAATGCTAAACGCGAAGTAGAGCTGGCAGAATTTTCACTGGACCGTTCCTGGTATGAATTTCTCCCAGTGACCTTTACCGTACGGCTGAAAAATACCGGTAATGTTCATGTCGCTCCTCGTGGCAACATCTTCATTGATCAAGGGGATCATCACGATGTGGCTTTACTCGAAGTCAATCGTGAAAAAGGGAACATCCTTCCAGATTCCAATCGTACCTTTGAGGCTTCCTGGGACGATGGTTTTCCGGTCTATACGAACAAGATAGTTGATGGTAAGACCGTTCTTGATGAAGAGGGAAAGGCAGAGCAAGAACTTTCCTGGAATTGGAACAATGCTGCCAAACTTCGTTTTGGAAAGTACACCGCCAAGATGCTTCTCATCTATGATGATGGACAAAGAGATATTCCTCTCGAAAGCGAGGTATCTTTCTGGGTCATTCCTTGGAGGTTGATCGGTGGGGTGGTGGTTATTGCTCTTTTTGCTCTCCTAGGTATTCGGTCCACTCTGAAAAGTCTATGGCAAAAAATAATGAAAAAGGATCCGGTATCATGAAATACGTTCTTCTTTTTTCTTTGGTAATACTTTTTAGTATCTTTCCACAAAAAAGCGAAGCAGAGAATGCTCCTTCAGGCCTTTCCATTGATCCTGTTTTTCAAGAGATAACCCTGAAAGCTCAGGATGAACAAGCGGAATTTTTTGTTCATCTTAAAAATAATACGGATCAAGCAGTGACTCTTAAACCTTCAGTGGTTGATTTTGGTTCTCTGGATGAAAGTGGAGGAGTAGCTTTTTTGGGACAAAATAAAGATGTTGGTCAAAAGTACGCTTTGGCCTCCTGGATGCGCCCTGAAAAAGATAGCATCTTTCTTGACCCTCATGCATCGGAAGCACTTCGGGTAGTTATTGAAAATCGTGACACTTTTTCTCCTGGTGGGCACTATGCAGCCTTACTTTTTCGATCGGGAGAAGAAGAGGACGCAAACGTTTCTGATAATGCTGTTGCTGTGCAGGAGCTTGTTTCAGTATTGGTTTTTGCCAAAAAAGAAGGAGGGGAAATATATGATCTTAAACTGACTGGAGAAGAGTGGTCAAAGAATTTCTTTGTTCTCCCGACTGATATACGTCTTCGCTTTCAAAATCAGGGGAATGTCCATGTGGTGCCTCGAGGTATCATAGTCATCCATGATCCCTTGGGGAAAGAAGTACAAAAAGGTGTTATCAATCCAGAATCAAGCATTTTGCTTCCTGAAACCTTCCGAAACTATGCTACTTCTCTCCGTTCTCTCCGTCTAGCGTGGTTACCAGGAACGTACACCATTTTTACCCAGTATCGTTATGACGGGACAGAAACAAACACTTTTCAAGAAGAGCATTTCCTTCTTATTCCTTGGCAGGGAATAGGAATAGGGCTGTTACTCATATTTTTTCTTTGGATACTTGTTCGTGCTCCTTGGAAAAAGCCTGTGATAAAGGAAAAAATAAAAGATTGACTTTCAAAAAGAAACTTTTTGTAGCTCTTTTTCAAAGAAAATACTGTCAAGAGGGGAAAACCCTCTTTTTTCTTTGATTTTCTTTTGCTGAAAGGGTAACTTTTTGCTATGCTACAAGCATAAATGAGTCGGGGTGAGCCGACCCACCATTTTTTGTATGTCTTTCTCACCAGAAAACGTCGAAACAAAAATAAAATACCGATACAAGAAATTTTTCTTGCTTTTCCTTCTTTGTGCCAGTAGTGGACTGGTAGCGTTTTTTGGACCCGCAAATACGTTGGCGGCGACTGGTATTAATAAACAGATTAGTTTTCAGGGAAAAGTAGTCAATAATGATGGCACCAATGTTTCCAATGGAAACTATGATTTTGTCTTTAAGCTCTACACTGTTTCTTCGGCGGGGTCGCCTGTTTGGACTGAAACACGTACTGGCGGTAATCAAGTAGCCGTCACAGATGGTATTTTTCAGGTGAATTTAGGTTCAGTAACGTCACTTCCGGGGTCTATTGATTTCAACACGGATAATATTTACTTGGGCATTGAATTTAACAGTGATGGCGAAATGTCGCCACGTGTACACTTCACGGCTGCACCGTACGCCTTTAATGCCAAAACAGTAGGAGGGTTGACGGTTACTGATACCACAGGAACACTTACTATTCCCAGCGGTAAAACAATTTCTTTTGCTGATGCCTTTACGACTTCCGGATCCTTTGCCACGACGCTTACGGCTACGGGTACTACGAACGTGACACTTCCTACCACTGGTACTTTAGCGACGCTTGCTGGCACAGAAAGTTTTACGAATAAAACTATTGGATCAACAGGGTTAGTTTTTTCTGGAGCATCAACCGATATCACGACGGCTTCTGGAGAATCACTAGTTCTTTCTGGGGCAGGCGCAGGAACAATCGATTTGCAAGATGCTACCAACGTCGATTCGCTTACTACAGATACCGGTGGCGTTTCTATTGCGGCGAGCCAGGCATACACCGGCACTGGTGCGGTCACGCTTTCTTCTGGTGGTTCATCAGGGCTGACACTTGATTCTGCCTCTGGAAGGGTAGGCGTGGCAACGGGTGACTTTCTGTCTGTTATTGTTTCTGGGGTATCAGGTGCTGCAGCAGGAGATATTTGGTATGACAGTGCTGCCCAGAAATTTAAAATAAATGAAAACGGCACCACAAAAACTCTGTGTAATACTACGGATCTTAGTTGTGGGTCTGGAGGAGTGACAGCAGACTCTTTGGATTTTACTGAACTTGAAGACACCCTCGACCTCGATGCTGCTCTTACCCTTAATCAAACCACCAATACCTGGAGCCAGACGTTTACGGGAACCACGACTACGGGATTAACCTACACGGCGAACTCTCTTACAAGCGGTAAAGCTTTGGCTATTACCTCTTCGGCTACGGCCTTTACTGGTTCTCTCCTCGATGTCACGCTTTCCGGCAGTAACTCAGCCAACACAGGCAGTCTCTTGGCAATCAACAACACGGGAACCAGTAACACCAATACCGCTCTCTACATCAAACACTATGCCACTGGAACCAATAACCTGGCATTCAGAATTGATGATGTCTCTGGAG
>CAYYET010000030.1:0-9365 GCA_964471075.1 uncultured Bdellovibrionales bacterium | reverse complement strand
AAAGGCTATTGAAAAATCTGACGATAAGACTCAAGCAGGATGGGCAGAAATTGTAAGGATGCAAGGAGGACGCAACAACAATCAAAACGCTTAGTATATTAAGATAAGTATGATATTTCGTTCTTCGCTTCCTAATGATCAACGGTACTTCCCTATGCTTTTTGTAGCTGGGAAAGAAAATGCAGCTCAAGAGCTGCTTGCTGTCTGGAATACTTATAAAACTCTTCCGCAGGAAACAAAAAATATTCTCTCAAGTGATGAGATCACTGAGCAACTCGTTTCTCTTCAAAAAAAATTTCGCCTTGATATGGAGGCTCTTGGAGAGGTAACCATATTGGTGCGTGAGCTTTTTTTTGGCTCCTTTTCTGTTTCAGAACTGGATAGAAAAATTGCTGAGCTTTTTTCCCAAAAAGGCATTGATCCTGCACAAGCCAGTACTATCTCTTCCTTTATACAAAAAGAGATACTTACCTTGAAACCGAAACCAAAAGTTGAAGAAATTTCTCCAGAAGAAAAAAAACAACCTGCGGCAGTAGTACGGATGCCTTTGCTCCAAGCCCTTTCTCAATATGAACAGTTAGGGAATCAACTTATTACTCGAGAACGCATCAAAATTAAGTCTCAGGCGGAACCGGTTCGACCGTCGCTTCTGTATTGGATTAAGTATTACCGTGATGAATTAGGAGTAGGGCATCATAATACGATGGAGCGAGGAAATTTTCTTTTCCGGTCAGAAAATGGGAGGCGACTTTCTCCTGAAGAACGAGAAAGGGTGAACCTGGTTTTAAAGTCAGTGGAAGAGAATACCCCTCTGGACATTGATACGCTTCAAAGCGTGATTCTTTTTCCAACGTTTGTGGTTCCACAGTCTACTCCACGACCGACTCCTCCTCTTCAAAATGAGGGAATGCCAGAAAGAAGTTTTGTGAAAAATACCCAGAATAGTGAGAGGGAACAAAAAATGACTCCTTCACCGTCATCAGCTGGAACTCTCTCTTTTTCTTCAAAACATGTTCTTCCAGCAGAAAAAGAACGTTCTGCTCATGAAGTTCCGACTCCATCAAGAGTGGCCACGGAAAATATGCCACCTCTGGCACCCAAGCGTGAGACGCCTATGGCTAATCCTTTTCACATTCGCCCAGTAAGCACCAAAGAAGAATAGTATGATGTCGAGCGTTCCTCAATTCGTGGATGTTGAAGATAAAGTAGCTGGTCCACTGACCTGGAAGCAGCTTCTTTGGCTTATGGCCATGGGAGCTATTCTTCTGGTGATCTTTCTTCTGTTTGATTCTGTGGTGGGGATTGTTCTTTCGATTCCCGTAGTGTTTATTTTCTTAGCCCTGGCTTTCTATAAGCCTAATGGTTTTCCTCTCTCGATGTTTATTGGACAGGCGTTCTTCTTTCTTTTTCGCCCCAAAGTAGCAGTATGGGAGCGACCCACGGTACCATTTGTTTCCACAAAACCGAAAGAAGAACCAAAGAAAGAAGCGGTTTCTCAAGAAACGGTAACCAAAGAGCTCAATCGTGAAAAACTACGAGAATTGGCACGAATCATGGATAGTCAGGGTCGAACGAATTCATAATGTGAAGATATCATGGAATTTTTGAAACCAAAAAAACGAACCAGCCCAGGATCCAGTACCCAGAAATATGTTGATGTCGAAGAAGTGCGAGATGGGATTCTGATACTCAAGAGCAGTGCTTTGCGAGCAGTACTGTTGGTTTCGTCTCTTAATTTTGATTTGAAATCAGGACAGGAACAAGAAGCCATTATTGCCCAGTATCAGGCTTTTTTGAATTCGCTCGATTTTCCCGTGCAGATTGTTGTGCAGTCAAGACGTTTTAATATTGCTCCGTATATGGAGCAACTGAATGATCAGGAAAAGCAACAAGAGAATGAACTTTTACGTTTTCAGATTGGAGAATACAAAGAGTTTATCAAAAATTTGAGTGAAGTCTCTAATATCATGTCAAAATTTTTCTATATCGTCATTCCTTTTTCTCCAGTGGAAGATAAGGAAGGGGGGTTCTTTTCAAAAATGACCGGCATCTTTAGCCCGAAACAAGCGGTTCGTTCCCAAGGAGAACTATTTGAAACCTACCGCAGTCAGCTCCTTCAGCGGGTAGACCATGTAGCAGCGGCTCTGTCAGCAACAGGGATTAAGGTAACGCAACTGAACACAGAAGAAGTTATTGAACTCCTCTATAATAGTTATAATCCTTCCCTCTTTACGACCACTGATCTCAAGAACGTAGAAAATATTGAACTCTCCTAAGACTCTATCATGGAAAAAATTGTTTTTCTCGACAATAAAAATATTTTGAAAGAGGACAAAAAAGCCTCTGCGAATGCTCCTGTTCAAAAACCAGGAACGGCTTCAGAAGTTTCTGTGTCTGAAGCTGCTAAAGAACCACGGGTTCAAGCGGAGCAGGTGATACCTTCGACTCCTGCGCCTATGGCCTCAGCTACTCCTTCTCAGGCTCCTCTGCCTTCGAGAGCGCCCCTGTCACTTTTTGGAAAAGGGGAAACCTCGAAGGAGGCAGAAAAAATGTATCGTCAGGGTGTGGCGACGCTCCGTGACCTCATTGCGCCACCAGCGATTAAGGTAACTCCCAACAGCATGCAAATTGGCAATGTGTTGTCGAGGACCTATTTTGTGGTGGCCTACCCCCGTTATCTTTCTACTAACTGGTTCTCACCGATTATCAACATTGATTTCAGCATGGACACGGCGCTCCTTATTCATCCGATTGATACGGCGGAAATCATGAAGAATCTGCGAAAATCGGCGACTCAGGTTCAATCCCAGATTCATATTGAAGCCGAAGATGGAAAGATCCGCGATCCGATGCTGGAGACGGCGCTTCAGGATATTGAAGGGCTGCGCGATAAACTTCAGCAGGGAACAGAAAAGTTCTTTCGCTTTGGCCTCTATATGACGGTCTATGGGAAGGACGAGACAGATCTTGCTGATAAGTGTCATGCTATCCAGTCAATTTTGGAAGCTCAACTGGTCTATACGAAACCGGCCATACTGCGTATGGATCAGGGATTTGCGGCTACCAGACCATTGGGTAATGACGTTCTTGATGTGGCTAATAATTTGAATACGGAGCCGCTCTCAACCACCTTTCCATTTGTTTCTTCTGATCTTTCTTCGAACCAAGGAGTGTTTTATGGTATTAATCGTCACAATAATGGGCTAATCCTCTTTGATCGCTTCAAGATGGAAAATGCCAACATGGTAGTGTTCGCCAAGTCTGGTGCTGGTAAGAGTTATACGGTCAAATTGGAGGTACTGCGCTCCATGATGTTTGGAGCGAATGTCATTATTATCGATCCAGAAAACGAATACAAGCATCTTTGTGAAGCAGTAGGAGGAAGCTTTTTGAAGATTTCCCTGAACTCTGACGTCCATCTCAACCCGTTTGATTTACCGCAGGCGGTGGAGGATGAAGATCCAGAAGGGGTGTTTCGTAATTCTATTGCGAACCTTATTGGACTGCTCCATCTCATGCTGGGCTCGGTAACTCCGGAAGAAGACTCTATTCTTGATCGAGCGATTCGAGAAACCTATGCCATTCGCGATATTAATGAAAATAGTGATTTTTCAAAGTTTGATGTCTCTTCCTTTCCGACCATGTCAGATCTCTACGCTGTCCTTCAGAATATGGAAGGGGCCGAATCGCTTTCGGTGCGGTTGGAACGGTATACAGAAGGTATTTTTGGAGGCTTCTTGGATAAACAAACTAATATCCAAACAAGTAATCAGCTGGTGACCTTTAATATTCGAGATCTTGAAGAAGAACTGCGCCCTATTGCCATGTACATCATTTTGCAGTTTATTTGGAACGAAATGCGAAGCAATGTGAAGAAACGAGTGGTGGTGGTTGATGAAGCCTGGGTCATGATGCAGCATGAAGATGCTGCTGGCTTCTTGTTTGGAATTGCGAAGCGTTGTCGAAAATACTACACCGGACTGACGACGATTACTCAAGATATTAGCGATTTTATGTCGTCTCGCTATGGAAAACCAATTATTACCAACTCTTCCTTGCAACTTCTTCTGCGTCAGTCACCTTCTTCTATTGATCTTATTGCTGAAACGTTCTTTTTGACGGATCATGAAAAATTTCTTCTCTTGGAAAGCAATGTAGGAGAAGGAATCTTTTTTGCTGGTATGAAGCATGCCGCCATTAAAATTATTGCTTCGTACAGTGAGGATCAAATTATTACTTCTGATCCGCGTCAGCTTCTGGAAATTGAAGAAGCTAAGAAGGATTTTGACGCAGGGAACTAACGTACACGTGTATGGCAGGGGAGTATTCCAAGATGGTTGGCAATATGGGCGTTCAGGCCAAGAGGATGCAGTTTTCAGGAGAAAGGCCATCGATGATGCTCTACCTTGGTCTTTTTTGCATAGCGTTCCTCAAGGATTTGCTTGATTTTGTCGGAGTGGGTTCTTTGCCAGGGATAGGGACGGTCGTCACTCTTTGTTTCAGCTTTCTGATCTGGATGCTCATGACCCTCTTTGATCATTCAGGAGGAAAGCAAAACAATAAGATGGCGCGTGGGTTAGTGTTGATGCTCGTTAGCTTGGTAGAGGCTATTGGATTTGGTCTCAACTTTCTTCCTCTGGAAACCTTGACGGTGGTAGCACTCTATATGATGGCTCGGGAAGCCTGGAAAAAGGAACATAAAAGATTAGAAGCTCAATCACGGGTACAGAGTAATGCTGAGAGGATTCGCGAATACCAAATGGCTCAGATGACTGCCCGAATGGCGGAACAAGCAGCCAACGAAGCCTCCTTTAGAGAGGGCTCGGAGAGACAAGAAGCAGCCAATGATACTCAGTATAGTCGTAAACCAGTAAGAAAAATATTATGACTATCCCTTTTAAAGACATTTTCTTAAGGAGACAGTTTGTTGTTACCACACTGCTTATTTTCTTTACCTTGATTTTTCTAGGAATATTTAGTCAAGTTGATAAGGTAAATCCGGTCTTTCAAACCCTGTTAGTAAGTATTACTTTCTTCTTGGTGGTTCCGGTTTTGTATAGTAAAATAGTGTTAAAGGAGTCCATAGGGTCTCTGGGGTGGCAGAAAGGGAATGCTTTCTCAGGCATTCTCATGAGTATGGTGTGTGTGGCAGGAGGATTAGGAGTGATATTTCTCCTTATGCGCTACACTTCGTTTCAAGAAGGCTACTCGCTTCCTGTCATGACCCAACTCAATTTTTTCTGGTTTCTCCTGTATGAGCTCCTTTTGGTCTCATTGACCACGCTGTTATACGAAGTGTTCTTTCGAGGGCTTATTCAGCTTTCTTGGCTCCGATCATTTGGATGGGGAGCAGTACTTTTTCAAGCAGCTCTCTTTATAAGTCTTCTGTATTTTGCAGATGATTTTTCTTGGCAAAGAGCTCCCATTATTCTCTTTAGTCCTCTTGCTGGCTTGATTGCTTATACCTCTCAGTCGATCTGGTATTCATGGGCAGCTTCTTGGATCTTCCTTTTTCTGACAGATGTTTTTTTTCTCGTGATTCATTAGGTATATCCTTATGATGAGATGGTCTCAAAAAAAATATAAAATTTTCTTTAGCGCTCTTCTTTTGATCCCGCTTTTTTTGGGAAGTGCTTCTCCGGCTTCAGCAGGTCTTTTTGGAGGGCCTTCCATTCCTTCTGCTTCTTCTATGCTGTCCCAGATGGAAAAACGGTACCATTTGGATGTGGGCAGTATTCAAAATCAGGGAGAAAGTTTTAATACAGCTGATACCAAGAAGCCTACCCCGGAAGTTTCCCTGTTCTTTAATCCGAGCGATCCCAAGGACGGAGAAAAAATTTCTGCCAAGGCTTTTCCCATGTACTTTTCTAATAACGAAAATGAACTTTACTACACTTGGTATTTGAAACATGTTGAATGCGGCTTAAATAATAGCCCTGACCAAAATGAACGTACGCTGTGCGATCGTGATGGCAATGGACGAATTACGGTTGAAGACTGGAAAATTGAGGCTGCTCAGATTATTGCCGAGAATGGCTTTGATAAAGCAGATGCGAATTATGGTTCTGATACGGATAACGATGGATATAAAGCCCGTTTTGGAGGTGATAACAAAGTCAGTACCCCGAATCATTGTTACGTGAATGATGCCGTTTCTGGAAAGAATTACGAGCTGGGTGATGCCGGAGATATCGATTTTGAGTGTCCTGGTGGTACCTCTCCAGTGTGTCTGGAAGAAGAAGCTGAAATTAGCCCAGAAGATATTACAGTACCTGGAGATGGTAGTGGCGATATGACCAGTCAAGCCTTTTCCTTTGGAGACTCAGGAGTTTGTAACGTCGCTGGTTTACCGGCTTGTGGTGTTGATGGGGTGCCCAAATGTGCGGTTGGCTATCCTCGTTGTGTCAGTGATGTAAAATATAACACGGGTTGTGGAACTGAACTTTCAAGTTGTAGTGGCGGTGGCGGTGGGGTCAATACCTATTGTCGACATCTCTTTCCTCTTGTTCCTGGGCATGTGACGGGAGATGGCTCCTTTGGAGCAGACGAGGAAGACTTCTGGGGAACCAATCCAGCTGATCCTGATACAGCGGATAATGGAAACAAAGATGAGGCTAATGTTTCAGGCTTAGGCCAGAGCAGCTTTACGTGGAATTACACCTCTGGTGATCAGGTAGGGTTGGCAGTGGAAGGAACTTCCATGATTACCACCAAGTATGATGATTCGTCATCTATGATTATGTGGGCTTTTTCTAAAAAGGATTGCCCTATATCTCTGGCTGATGAAACGGGCACCTTTAATAAAACGATTAAGGGGTATGCGGTTACCATGTATGCTGCTGACCTCGATATGAATAAGTGTCTGGAACGTAACCTGGTTGATCCTACTCAAGGAGGTCAAGCAACGAATCTGGAAGTTTCTGTTTCAGCGACTCCTGATACACCGATTAATGATGAAACCGAAGATAAGGGAGGTGATCTGGTTATTGCTCAGGCGAGTGTCAATAATGCTTCCAAGAGTATTAATGATATCTTTTTTGAATGGGATGTAGAAATAAGTAATAATCCCCAGTTTCGCAATGGAGGAGACTTGGTCTCTGCAAAAGTGACGAGTGATTTGCAGCGGTTAAAACTTTTAGGTGGTGTCAAAGGTATTGCCTTGGATGCTATTCGTTTGAAACTTGATATTTTAAATAATGGCGGCTATCTGTTAGCCGGAAGGCAGATTGATGATTATCTACTTGCTGATATTGGATATCTGCGTTTTACTGCGAAGGCTTCAGAGAATTTTACAAGCGGTACGGTTCGCAAGGGAAAGAGTGATGTTGTGGTAAAATTTACTTCAACAGGGAAAAAGATATCAGCCTACAAAGTAAATACGAAAAGGGTAGGTGATGCTACCCAGGTTTTGCTTCCCACGCCGCTCTCTTCAGGTTTAATCTGTAATGATGACTCACTTGATCGATCAGCCTGTCGCGTGATTCGGAATGAAATTATTGGTCTACGTGTTGATCCAACAGATTTAACGAATTTCCAGTGGGCCATTAATGGAACGCAGCTGCGCTGTAATCGAGCGGTGGTTTCAGAAGATTGTGAAAAAGATGCGGGAGGTAATATTACCGTTGGTCAGCAAAACTTTGTGAACTTCTTCCCGGTCACGGGAAATGTCAATGATAGTTATACGGTGACGGTAACAGCCAATGATGTGAAAACAGGAAAGACAGTGACGCTTTCACGAGCCTTTCACATTATTGAACCAGAGCTTGCCATACAGTCTGTCGATTTAAATGCGGCTTGGCCGAAATTGGTAGGGCAGTATAAAGATGTTGATGGAGCTGCTTCCCAGGCCTGTCCTAATGGCTACTGCAGTGAGTATAGTACTACGGTTTTTGAGGGCTTTGCTGGTGAAACGCTGGCTTTTAAGGCGGCATTCTTGCCAAGTTTCCTAGCGGACCGAGCAGTGCGGCAGTGGACAGTAGATGGAGTGGCGATGACTGAAGGAAATGGCATGTCTATTACCTTTGATGCCTTGAAGGAAGCTCCTGATGTTTACAATCTTGGTCTGGCTGCTTCGGTGGTTCAGCCTCAAGAAATTCGTCAGGCTCTGCGTGATATCTGGAATATCTCTCCATTGGATTCTCCAGAAATACATTTTTCAGCTTCAGACCAGGTGGAACTCAAGGAACCAGGATTTGCCCAAGGAACACTTCAAGGAACCAAGAAATATCTCGCTACCTTAGCCTCCTACATTCCTGCTTCGGTTATGTTCTCTTTCAGAATTCTTCTCAGTGTTATTCTCATCCTTTTTACCACCAGACTCTTCCTGGGACTGTTACCAGAGAGGATAGCACTGTCAGAAATTTCTCTTCGAAAGCGTTAAGAGATAGAGAAAACTCCCGGAAACGGGAGTTTTTTTAGTGCCGAGAGAGAGACTCGAACTCTCATGGGATTGCTCCCGCTAGCTCCTAAGGCTAGTGTGTCTACCATTCCACCATCTCGGCATTTTGTATATTACTTTCCTTCTCCACCGAAAAGCTTTCTTAAACGTTCCCTCTCTTCTTGAAGAGGCGCGCTTTCTTCATATTCCCCATGGTGTCGAGTTGCTTCTCCATACGTGTGTTTTTTTTGATCAAGATGGAGATTGAGTGAAAGATCGCTTCGAGAAAGTGTGGTATAGCAGTGAAAGCGTGGGTATCCAGCTTGGGCCAGAGGGCGAATAAAACTCATTTCCCCTTGTTCCTGATGTTGAAAGATGTAACCAGCTCTTCTGAGAAGAGAGACAGGATTTTCACTGATACTTTTGATAAGAAGTTTCATAGGAGTAGAGGTCGGAGCGAGGAAGTTACTCAACAAAATGCCGTTTTTTGATTTTAGTATCAGCACTTCTTTTTGTTTCTGCGATTTTTTCTTTTGCTAGAGAACGCAGCTGTTCGAGGTTATGATGCTCTAACTCTTTTGCCCGAGCCAAAAGAGTCTCTCGCGTGTTTTTGGCTGGATCTTCTATGACTTCAGCTAATAAGATATCAAGCAGAGTACCAATCTTTGGGGAAGGGGAAAGAGCGAGCTCTTGCATAAGGTCACTCCCTCGAAGAGCCAGCATCTTGACTGAGAGAGGATCCTTGGAGACCTTCTCAATCATGTACTCCAGATGACGCAGTTTGTAAGGCTTAGCCTTTGGTACGCCGGACCCTAGTCTATCACCGATTCGTACGGCCATCAAGTCGTCCATATTTTCTAAGCCGACACGTTTAATAAGACGTCGAACAGACGCTTCAGTGACTTCACCTACGTTGTAGTAGAAGAGATGATTATCAACCAGGAGAGTAGCTTTTTTGACAATGACTTTTGGAAAACGTAGACGCATC